>NZ_MDAW01000123.1:0-54341 GCF_002875385.1 Vibrio sp. 10N.222.52.B12
CCATATCTTCATGGGATTACTGCTTCAGCAAACTACCCGCTGAATACCTGTACGCTTGAAGGGATAAATAACAAGATAAAGTTAATCAAGCGGATGGGATATGGCTATCGAGACACCGATTACTTCTTCTTAAAGATAAAAGCGGCTTTCCCCGGAAAGCCGCGATGAACCAAAAAAAAGCGTTGGTGAAGCTAATTTCATTAATGAACACAAAGGGAAGTGACGCAAACGCGCTGCCTAGAACCCAGACTAGCGTGGTGATCAAAAACGCATCTTTTACTTTGAGAGCGAGTGACGTTTTTCCGCCAATCGCCACACACACCAATCCCCCGATATGGGTAATGATTGCTGATAAACCAAAATCTAACGCCCCTTGAGTCCCTGTCACTACAGCCATCAAAAATGGGATATACATAAACAATGCGAGTTTAGATAACAGGAATCCCAAAACGAGAAACACTGGTTTATAGCTAATCATTAAAAATCAGTTCATTTATTCTTACCAACAACTTTATTATTTATTCAATTTTCCCAATTAAATTCAATTGATATATAAGGTTTAATCAATGACAGATACAATATGAGCAAAAATATAAATCATGCTATTTATTAGGAAGAAACATCAAAACACAATAGGCAGATAGCGCAATGACTTATTCTTATCGTTCCGTTACATTGATATAAACAACTGATAAAGAACCATCTAAATTAATATTTATAACTTTATGTTTCTGCCTAAAAAGATCCCTCTATTACCTAGTTATTCGATGTCGAGTAACTGCTATATAAACACAGACTTTTCATCCCCCTTGAGCAATTGCAGTGAAAAGATTCAAATTACATCATGTTTAACAACGGTTTATGTCAAGTTATACAAAACCACCACTGATTTATATCTCTCGAAGTTTTGTTTGCCATTAAGCTCCATCATGAGCAATGGACTCATCAATTCACTCGACATTCTGCTCAAGAAAAATGACGATACTCTATCTTCCATGGATAAAGATTTACTAACCCATGCCATCTACTTTTTTAGGTCTCAGTTCTCAAACTAACGCTGAGCCACCATATAACCATCATCTTTAGACATTGTTTTCTTTGGAGTTTTTTCTGAATTCCTGAGGCGTTACACCATACTTCTTCTTAAAGATCGTACAAAAGTACGCCGAGCTATTGAAGCCACTGAGTTCACTGATTTTTAAAACATTGTATGACGTGAACGTTAAGTAGTTGATGGAGATACCTAACCTTACATCATTGAGAATGTGCGAGAAGGCTCCCCCTTCCTTCGAGAGGTTTCTCCGTAACGTAGAAGGGCTGGTAAACATACAACTCGCCGCCAAGTCTAACGTCCACTTCTTCGTTGGTTCAGACATAAACAGCTTGGCTAAACGAGAAGACAACGATATGTGATAATCACTGTTAAACAATATGCTGACATCCACACCTTTTTTATACAGCAGTAATACCAAGTGAAAGATACTCTGCTTCAGTGCGATATTTTTAATGCTTTTCAGCTTTTGGCAATTATTAAGTTGTCTATTTGAGTAAAAAATTTCGCACAGCTCTTTACTCTTATACAGAATAAATGACTCATTCTTGTTTTTGTTTAAGATGAGGTCATTAAGCTTTTCGAGCTTCACCTTCATCTTTTTGATGTCAGTCTTGTTGAGAGTCACTACCTCAAATGAGCTCTCATCCCCCTGCCTAAGCAGATCGCACTCAACCATCGCCCCTTCCGGGATAACCAATAAGCTATTGTTAAACAATGACAGTTCGTTTCCATTGATGGCGATGAACCCTTGGTAATTGGAGATCCGAACGAGTAGGCTCCTTTTCGAACGATAGGGCTTCAGTGTGACTTTCTTTGATTGAACTTGATGGAAAAACATATGCGAATAACCTGATGCTTTTTTCTGAGAGTATCACTCCTCCCACTGAAAACATCATGAGCCATAATCAATGAGATATTTTCAAAATAATATGATGGTATTTCTACATTTCGTATTTATTGGTTTATTTTCTGGTAAAAAAACGCAGTTAACATGATAAGCGTCTGTTTATTACATAAAACAGACAGAAAACCCTACCCTTGTTATTTAACACCTAATAATAACAACCATTTAATTATTCGCTCATTCGATATAACACAGCTAGGTTGGTACACTATCTGGGTTTCTGTTTGTATTTTTTAAATCACCTGAGATATACCACTATTTTCGAAGGAATTATGGAGCGAATTATTCGATTTTTTACTTTCGGTCTTTGGGGAACGAAAGAAGAGCGACACCTTTCAAGAAAGATCAATCATTCTTACACATCATTAAAAGTCGTTGGCAGGGGGACCGTGTTTATATCTGCCAAAGAGGTTCATCAAGACCTAATGACGAACAATATTTATGAAAGAGCTCGGTTACTCGTTGAGGAGAAATAGTTGTTTTTGTTGCTAATCTTACCAATCTTGGTAAGTGGTTTTTTGGTTTGTCATATCCATCCGTTCTATCGATACAAGGTGCACCGTTATGAAGGACAGTACCTGTACTTAAAAAGCGCAAACTTAGGCATGATATGTTTGTTTATCGCCTTAGGCTTAGTCTTGCTCATTAATCGCTACGCGTATTTTTTCGCAGCCATCGTACATGTCGCTCCGATAAAATGGTTGCCTGACGCATTGTTGGCACAAACGCCTTATGAGTTTACATCGAACCTACTCTACGAACTTGATGCCTTTACCAATCAAGAGGTAATTAATCTCACCTGGGTGACCCTGATTACGTTTTCGATGTTGCTCGTGCCTGTATTTTGGTCTCTGCTCGCCTACATCAAATATTGCATTCGCTACATGACGTTTAGCCCAAAAGAGCGACTGAATGCGAGAGTCTTTTCCGACAGCTCACTGGATGACTTTCTCTTTAAATCAGCGTTAGAAAAAGGGGACAAAATGGTCATGTTAACGCTATCAGATAGAAGGTTATATGTGGGGAAAGTGCTCAGCTTAGGCGAGCCCAACGAAGCGGAAGGACTCAACCAAGAGATATCGATAAAGCCGGTAATGAGTGGGTATCGAGACAAGGGTACGCTAGAAGTCCATTTTACTAAGCACTACGCCAACACTGATGCCAATGCCGTCACCATCATCAAGCAAGATCTGATCTCCTCAGCTTGCGCTTTTAGCTTTGCAACCTATGAGAAATTGCATCGAAAAGGCTAGAACTTGTGAAAGCGTATCATCCTACCCACGGTTGATACGCTTATCATACTTCTACGCTGGCTTAACGTTTAAAAGAAACTGCTCTAGAGAACCGATTCCCGCCAGTTCAAAAATCTGATTAAGCACGTTCTGATGGTAATTGTGCATATCAAGGATTTCCTCAATCACCTCTCGCTCCATGCTACCCAGAAAAATACCCGCTAATATCGCGTCAAACCAGCGGAAAGTACACCGAGCGACGACGTTTTTTACGTTAAGTTCATTTGCCCTAATCGTGATATCCAGCAGCAGTTGGTACTTATAAAAATATAGCTCACTGCCATATTCCTCCGTAATAGGGAACGCCTCCGCTTCCTCGCCAAATATCAACAAGCGATCTTCTATCATTTCTTGATGCTTGGTTTGCACATTGCGTTTGAAATTACTGACTTCCACACCCAACCATGAACCGGCCAGCAAGATGTAGCTGTCCATGCCTTGAAGGCTCTCAAGTACTTCCTGCTGTTTTTCATAGATGGCCTTTCTCACCGCTGGCACTTTAGCCTTTGGGCATAAACCACGCCAAGCAAGGTCCAATAAAGTCACAAGTTCATTGGGATCTTCGTTATCCGAGTAATAAAAAGTAGAGCGGTTGATGAAGCGATCTGCCAAACGTTGATGTTTATCCCTGTAGAGGTGAATCAGACAGGCATCCGTCGTTTTACAATAAGCTTCACAAGGTATAGAAACATAGTGTGATTGGACACGGTTGACTTGATAATGCGTGTTCTCGCACGAGTGTCCCAAAATACGTTTTAAGAGGCCCATAAATCTCCTAAAGACCTACAAGAGGTTGATATCCTTAACAAACAAACTTAATGGTGACTCTGCACCCTAGCACACTCATTTTTTATTTGGGTCTCATACCGGAAGTTGACGGTTTTTCACTGTAACTTGCTTGAGAATCTAAAGGAGAGAAGCCCTGCACCGCAACTCATTCAGGAGAAGAAGTACGTCAGATCAAAAAAGCCAGTCTCTCGGGACTGGCTTTTGTTTTGTGGAGTATTGCTGATTACTTAATTCAGGCTGCACTTCGCCAACTGCGATCATCAAATCACAGGTTATGGATGCCATTCCTTTGTATTTTCCAAAGATAATAGACATTTATACAAGTAATGAAGCTATTAGTAACCGTCACTGGCCATGCACTAATCATCACACCATAAATGGCAAATAAGGAGCAACCTATAAGATTCAAGACTCTTAAACTTACAATATTTTTCATTGTTAGAGATAACGCCACTATCGTTGAAGCAGCATACCCAGTAATTTCGACTACATTCATCGTTTTCTCTCAGATAAAATATAGAAACGCCTAACCACCCAAAACTAGGTCACAGCGTGTTGACGTGAGGCTAACAGCACTAATTTTCGAAATGAGGTAATACATGATCAGTAAATAACTTTAAGCAATGACTGTTCTGTTCATAGCTTAAACCATTCGCCAACCATAATGCGAACTCATCGATGCCTAAGTCCTGATATTGTTTCAGCACCTCGAGAATTTCATCTACAGTACCAACAAGTAAGCTATCTTCGAGTTCCTCTAATGAACAACCAACAGGTACACTTAACTCACCTTCTAATCGCCCCTTACAGACCGAATTAGATTGGTTAAACCATGCGAAGAATTCACTGTAATATCGAATAAAATGCCGACGTATAGTTGCTTTTTCCTGCTCACTTTCAACGATATAAGCATGCTGCAGCAGCATTAGTTTAGTGTTACGAGGTGATTCCTTTTTCGCATCATTGAATATAGCTACACTATCCTTTACCTTTTTCATACCGTGCCATAGCGGTGTCATCTGAACATTGCATTTTTGCTCAATTGCAAATTTAACAGTCTCAGGACTCTGCGCAGCAATCCAAATTGGGACACTAGTACCCTTTGAGGTCTGAGGTATTATGGACGTACTTGGGAATGACCAATTTTTTCCCTGGTGGGTGTAATTTCCATTCCACAAGCCACGCAATGTAGTCACATGTTCGCACAACATTTCAGAGGCTTGTTCACTGCTTATCCCTTGAGCAAGTCGATCGTATTCATATTGGAATGCTCCTTTAGAGAGACCAACTTCTAACCGCCCTTGAGTTATCTGATCTGTAAGCGCTACCTCGCCTGCGAGTCGAATAGGATGCCAAAATGGCGCCACAATCGTTGCCGTTCCAAGACGAGCATGTTGAATCTGGTCAGATAATGCGGCAATCGTAAGTAATGGATTGGGAGAAATAGCGAAATCCATTGCATGATGCTCCCCTGTCCAAATTGTATGAAAACCACCATGATCTCCTTGTTTGCAAAGTGCAACAAAGTGTTGATAAGCAGTTTCATAACTCGTTTCTACATCTGCCCTTTCAGTATGTAAACAAAGAGATAGTTTCATGGTGACGCCTCTAGGTTTGAGAGTTGAGATTAATGATGCATTTTTGTTGCTAGCGCAAAACGGTTCCAAGCGTTGATCATAATCACCTGCATCATAGCTTCTGCTGTTTGTTGTTCACCTAAGCTTTCTATGCACATTTGATAGGTTAATTCAGATACGCCTTTATGGTGAATCAATGTCATTTCATCAACCAGTTGTAAAAGCGATCGCTCTTTATCATCGAAGCGAGGGGACTCTTTCCATGCTGATAGCGCAAAAATCTTTTGTTGTTCAATTCCAACTTTGAGCGCTTCCTTACTATGCATTTCAATACAGTATGCACATTGATTAATCATTGAAGCTCTCAGTTTAATCAGTTCTTTTAAATTTGCAGAAAGTTGAGTGTTTGATAGATAATTTTCTATACCAAGCATAGCTTTAACTGCTTTTGGTTGAATTTCTGCTATATCAATTCTAGTGTTCATAATCTTGCCTATTCTTAGTTTATGTGTCTCATCGACAAAGCAGATTGTGAGCTAAAATATCTAAATAAAGAATGCACAGCGTAATGAGTTCAGTTTTGCAAAAAACGCAAAGGTAAAAAATGCTAAATCAAATTAGAATACTGGTTCAGGTAGTTGAGTCTGGAAGCTTTTCAAAGGCCGGACAGGTGCTCAATATGGCACCGTCATCAATATCTAGATCTATAGATAATCTGGAGCATACGCTGCAATCAACCCTATTCAGGAGAAGTACAAGAAGCTTGTCTCTTACAGAGGATGGTGAATATTTTTATCAGCAATCTACGAAGATTCTATTTGACACAAATAAGCTAATATCCGAAATGAAAGGAGACCGAGCAGAGCCTCAAGGTATGTTACGTATATCGGTGTTTGAAAGCTTTGGTAACTTAGTATTAGCACCTATTTTGCCGCGATTTCTCGCGATGTATCCTAAAGTCACTGTTGAAATTGACCTAGACAACAAAGTAGTAGATTTGAATAGTGAGAACGTTGATGTTGCGATTCGTATAGGTACTCCTCAGGACAGCGGTCTAAAAGCCCGACGCTTGATGCCCAACCTCACGTCTTTAGTCGCAACACCTGAATACTTGGCATCTCACTCTCCCATACAAGAGCCAGAAGATATTCAAGAGCATAACTGCCTACTCATTAGTCATGGGCGAAAAAGGCACAGCTTCTATTTTTCTAATGGTACAGAAAGTAAGCGAGTTGCCGTTAATGGCAATTTGGTATCTAAAGGAGGCTCACCATTACTCAGTGCAGCATTGAGTGGCTCTGGTGTCCTGTTGTTGTCGACATGGATGGTAGAGCCTTACTTAAAAAACAAACAATTAGTAGAGATACTGCCTGAATGGATAACAAGTTCTTCAGAGAGGGGGAGCGGTGAAATATATGCCATTTATAAAGGTCTTGAATACCCTAAACCTCACCTAAGGGCATGGTTAGACTTTTTAGTTTCTGAACTCAATAAACCTCAGAATTCTTGAATAAAATTATCAGTCTCGCAAATAGGAATATAATGAAGAGTATTCGCATTGCTGTGCCTGCTCTACTGAGTGAGCGAAAAAAACGTTACCATCTTGCTAAAATCGCACTGAAGCGCAAACAAAATACACCACATGACGCCTATTCAGTTCGAGACTTCTACTTCGGCGCCTACGAAAGCGAGTGGGTCTCCCCTTACACTAAGTCAGCAGCAAACCTAAATGCCGATGTGATGGTATTACTACAAGATTGGGCATCGAAAGAGTACCTTTCCAAAAAATTTCGACCGGAGTTAGCTTTGTTAGGTTTAGATCCCAAACTACCTACATCTCAAAGACTAGACCGCCTATTAACGCATCATCTTAATTTAAGACTTTGTGATACTTTCGCGACCAACCTGAACCCATTTATCAAACAAGGTTCGTTGTCTGCGGCGATGACTTGGCAAAACTTACTTTTCTGCGCCGAACAGTATGCTTTACCGCAAATAGAGATAATATCACCTCGACTTGTTATCTGTTTAGGGCTTAATGTATTCAATGCTCTCTCAATAGCCGCAGGCGGTGTTCGTCATAAACGTTTGGACAACGCTATTAAGGCGCCATTTCTTCTATTATCTCAAAATGGGAACTTTTGCTATGTATTTGCCCAATCTCATACAGGTTTCCATGGGTATACATCTCGAAATCGTAATAATCGTCAACAGGTAGAGCTAGACTGGAACCAAATGATGAGCCATTTTAAATATGAATTTAGCCCATATTAAAGGCGCACATTTTGCTCTCTTTTTACTTATCTTCATCAAGATAAGCTCTATAAAAAAGGTCATCGTTTGAGTGTGACCTTTTTTCTATATGTAGTATTTCTCTGGTTACTTGATAAAAGAAATACAGCCTTGCAGAATCACTAGGTTGACGATGTCGATAAAGAACGCGCCAACAATAGGCACCACCATAAAGGCTTGTGGTGATGGACCGAAGCGGTTAACGATAGAGCCCATGTTCATTACTGCGGTTGGGGTTGCGCCCAGACCAAAGCCACAGTGACCACTTGCGATGACTGCTGCATCGTAGTTGCTGCCCATCACGCGGAATGTCACGTAGTAAGCAAAAACCGCTAGAATCACCGATTGCACCGCCAAAATGATGAGGAACGGGATTGCTAAGTCGAAGATGTTCCACAGTTTTAGGCTCATTAGCGCCATCGCTAGGAACAGAGACAGCGAAACCGTACCAAGAATATCGACCGTCTCAACATCCACTTTGCGTACTTTGGTCACTTCCATGATGTTGGTGATCACCACACCGATAAACAGCGCGTAAACAAAGTCCGGAATCATCAACCATTTGATGCCAAAGCTGCTCACCCAGCCTTCTAAGTAATCGGCACCAGTAACACACAATAGAATGATCGATAAACTCTCGACCACTTTCTTCGCGGTTACGCGGTCTTCTTCGTGCTCGTTGTAGGTCACCAATTCAGGAAAACGTTCGTGAGTTTGGTTGGTGCGTCCGTATTCAGATTCAAGGTTACGTTTATCAATCAATCGCTGCGCTACTGGGCTGCCGATGATGCCACCAATCACCAATCCAAAGGTAGCGGATGCCATTGCCACTTCTAGTACGTTGTGTAAGCCGTACATGTCTTGGAAGGTTTGCGACCATGCTGCGCCTGTACCGTGACCGCCAGACAGCGTAATCGAGCCTGCAATCAAGCCTATTAGCGGGTCTAAGCCGAGTGCGGTTGCCAAAGATACACCGACCGCGTTTTGGATAAGAATGTACACCGATGCTACAGCTAAAAAGATAAATACCTTAGCGCCACCTTTAATCAACTGGGTGTAGTTCGCTGCTAAGCCAACGGTAGCGAAGAACATCAACATGAAAGTGTTTTGCAGCGGTAAATCGAAAACTAAATCCACGCCATTGAAGTGCATCGCGGTGATCGCACATGCGACAATCAAACCACCCACAATTGGCTCGGGAATATTGAATTTCTTTAAGATCGGTAATTTAGCGTTAACGAATTGTCCCAAGAACAACACACAAATAGCGACGAGAAACGATTCTTGTGGACCGACAGAAATGACCTGATTCATAAAACCTCTTTGCCTCCTTTTTCTCATCCTTTGAGTAACAACTCGCAGGTTGAGCGGTATTTAGGCAGGTCAGAGTGCCTACTGAACGTGTGGTTTTCTAGGGTCCAAACCCACTAAATTCTCATTAAATAAGAAAGCAACAACTCGGATATTCACCCAATTCTCACTCAGTGAAAAAACACACTTTTTCACCAAGTTTTGTGGCGCAATTTTCTCGTTTTTTTGGCTCTTCTCAACTTATGAGAAGTGAACAATTTTTTGCCAGTTTTTAGGGGCAAAAACGTATGCGATTGCGTGCAAATTTTGCGTGAAACTCTGGTGCAAACTTTGTCGAATTTTCGTCAACAAAAGTGATTGAGAAAACAGCGCAAGAAGATTGGCGCTTTCTATCCCATCGCTAAGGTGTTATACATATATATAACACCAACTCAGCCAAGGAAACCAATCATGACGCATTGGCATGATCGCCAACCGATTTTCCGTCAGTTGGCTGACCAGATCACCCAGCAAATATTGCAAGGCATCTGGCAAGAGGGCGAAGCTTTGCCTTCGGTACGCAGTGTCTCTACGGACATGAAGATCAACCACCTGACGGTCATGAAGGGCTATCAGTTATTGGTTGATGAAGGATTGGTTGAGAAGAAACGTGGGCAAGGCATGTTTGTCGCCCAAGGTGCAAAAAAACAGCTGCTTGCTGATGAAAAAGCCCGTTTCCTTGAACAACAAATTCCGCAGATCGCCGACACACTACAACGTCTGGATATGTCTCTTGATGAATTTATCCAACAAATCCAAACACATATTGAAGGTGACCAATGAGCGCATTAGTCAGTGTAAAACACGTCTCCAAGCAATATCGTCAGCAGGGTGAAGCGCTGCATGACGTGAGCTTTGATCTACAAGCGGGTCAGGTGCTTGGCTTGCTAGGTCATAACGGTGCGGGTAAATCGACTCTCATTAACGCCCTACTCGGTGCACACGAATATCAGGGCACCATTCGCATCAACGGCTTTGAGCCAATCATGCAACGCGACAAAATCATGCAGAGCTTGTCTTACATCTCGGATGTGAACGTTCTACCAAACTGGATGACGGTTGCTCAGCTGCTCGATTACACCGAGGGCGTACACCCAGGTTTTAATCGCAGCAAAGCCGATACCATGCTTCGTCAAACCGACATCAAGCCGCGTGCACGCATCAAATCCCTATCGAAAGGCATGAAGGTGCAATTGCACTTGGCTGTCGTCATCGCGACCAATACGCAGATTCTGATTCTGGACGAGCCAACGCTTGGCTTGGATTTGGTTTATCGCGATACCTTCTACCGTCACTTGCTGGAATGGTTCCATGATGGCGAGCGTGTGCTGATAATAGCAAGCCATGAAGTATCGGAAATCGAACACCTACTGACGGACGTGCTGATCCTTAAACACGGTCGACCTGTTCTGCAAACCTCAATGGACAGCATCAGCGAAGATTACTTCATTCTCGATGCCAGTGATGAGCATCGCGCACAAATCGAAGCGCTGAAACCACTGTCATCGCAAAAAGGCTTAGGCACGACTAAATGGTTGCTGTCGTCCCAATACGCAGAGCAAGTCGCTGGGCTGGGTGATGTGTATAGCGTCAAGCTTGCGGATCTGTTCTTGGCATTGCAGAAGGAGGCAGCATAATGAAATCGATTGTCGCGATGTTGCGTAAAGAATGGCTAGAGAACCCATTGGTTACACGCGTGCCGTTATTTATGTTTGCCTGTGGTGTGCTGCTGTTTGTCAGCTTGATGAGTAGCTCGACACTGCAACACAATATGTTCTTCCAAATGAGCTTTGGCGGTGATGTCAGTGACATCCACAAAGAACTAGGCGATGACGTCAACATGCTGATCACAGGTGGCATTGGTTTATTGTCTATCCTGCTTGGCACTCAATACTTCCCAAGAACGCTGCGTAAAGAGCGCTCAGAGGGCAGTATCATGTTTTGGCGCAGTATGCCTGTCAGTGACGTGAAAACCCATCTGGTGAAGCTGACGTTTGGTTTATTGGTGATTCCGTTAGTGTGTTCGGTATTGGTTTTCGCTGCGGACTTTATGCTGTGGATGTTGAATGTCTCAACGGACCACCAGTTGGCGTTATTGTATCGACAAGCATCACTGGGCTTCGTACTGCTGAACTGGGTTGAATTCTTGCTTCGAATGGTAGTGGCTGGCGTGTTGCTATTGCCGCTCGCACTAACCGCAATGGCAATCTCACAGAAAGTGAACTCCCCCTTGTTGGTCATCTTGATTGGTATTTACGCACTGCGCTGGATGCCGATTGCGATGTTCAACTACTATGGTCTGGATGATTTCTTCTCAGCGATTTTCTATCTACCACTGCATGCGATTCTTGCGCCAAACCCATTCAGCGCGATTCCAGATGCAGGTTGGATGAACGTTGGGATTTACGCTTTCATCGGCGTACTTGCTTGGACAGCGAGCATCAAATTCAGCCGCACCGTGAACTAGCAAACACAGGCAAAATAAACCCATCAAAAGCGAGGTACTGTCCTCGCTTTTTTATTTCCGCGCCCAAGCAGCATTTGTGCTAAACCACTTTGACTAAACTAGGCAGCAGAGCGTCGATGTTTTTCACTTCATCGAACTGAGCCAACTTTCGCTTTATCTGTTCTGCTGGCAGCGCTTGTGCTCTTGCGATATAGCGATTTTTCAACAGACACGCCACTTGGTCCCACTGTTGTATATGCGCATGGGCCATCAGCAGGTATTGTGAAATGACGTCTTGCTGCGCGTGACTTCCCCCCAGCTTGCTGTGCAAATCTCTCACCTGGTTAATCAACTCAATGCAATGACGGTAGTTCGAACTGTGGTACGCCTTGATGGCCTGCATTAACTTGCTGCCTGTCATAAACTCCACTTCCTGAGTTTGTAGTGGCGAACTGATAATTTGCGTTATATTGGCATCTAACTGGTCATGATGATCGGTTTTCGCTAACACCATGGCATTGTGAATTTCAGTAAACATGATAGTGCTGTCGGCAGAAATCTCTAGTGCTCCGGCACTCAATCGATGCCAACGTTCTCCAACATCAGCTCCCATTAACTCCAAGCGAGCCAATAACGAAGCTGCGTTTTGGATATCAAGGTATATCGAAGACTCTGCAGGGTAGATGTACTGATCAAACAAAACCAAGGCGCCATCAATATTGCCTTGCTCAAGATGGAACAACGCAAGGTGCCACCAAAGATGGCCGCGAAACGCATTGTGATTTGAAAACGTATTCGCATGACCTTGTAAGAACTCGATGCCCTCTTTCGCCTCGCCTTGCATCTCAAAAATATGAGCCATCGTATGCTTGGCAATTAGGTCTTGATGGTTCAACACTAACGTCTGGCGCGCAAACGCTTCTGCCAATTCATATTCCCCCGCCTCTTCGAGTGCAAAGGCATGAGCGGCGGCAAACATCCAATATCCTGGCGTCAGCTCATCCCAATAGGGTAAGACTTGCAAAGAAACGTGCAGTGCCCGTTGCTTTTGGCCAAACCAAAATGTTTGCCCCGTAAATTGGCGATAGGCAATGATATCCAAAGGCCAAAGACTCAGAATATGTTGCCATGTATCCAGAGCCCCCTTCAGATTGCTTTGGCTCCATTGTTTCAACGCATGCATGTGCAGCGCTTCACGCTTGGTGGCCGATTGCGCGAACTGATCCAACTGCGTAACCATTTTAGCCACGATGGGTAAAGTAGAACGACGCCCATCACTCGCATGGCTGTACGCCTTAAAAATCCATCCCATCATAAAGTCCGGATAGAGCAGTAGCAGTTGATCGAGATCGCTCATTGCACTGGGAAGAAAGGTCAACGTATCTTCGAGAATCCGTTCAAATTGTTCTGCCCCTGCAGCATCAATGCCGTTCATCTCTAGCGTTCTTTTGTCTTTAACCATTGCATACCTACTAGTAGATAGTTGTTGAATTTAAAATAATACCCGCACTTATCGCGGGCAGTATTATAAAAATATTAGCGTTTAAGGAGTGCGAGACAACTCGCCTTCACGCTGCGAATGTAATCGGCATCTTTAAACTGAGAAAGTAACATACTGCCTTCCAGCGCAACAAAGATTAGCCTTGCAACTTGAGCTGATTCCACTCGTAAGTCGAACTCTCCGTTCTCTACACCCTGATCAATGATTTTTTGTAGCCATTGCTCATTCATTTGCACAAAACGCGACAGCAGCCCTTCTAGGCCATCTGCCAAAGAGTAAAAGTCAGAAGCGTACATACCACACAAACACAACTTATCTTGCTCGCGTACGCCAATAAAAATATCAGCCAGCGCTTCAATTTTTTCCTCGGCACTGCTTGGTTGGCCCTCGATCTGAATTAACGCCGCTTCGTAGTTTGCGAGATAGCGTTCAAACACCGCTTCAGCCAAGTCTTGCTTGGTTTTAAAATGGTAATGAATACTCGCGGTCTTAATACCCAGCTCATTTTGGATGTCGCGAAAGCTAAAACCATTAAAACCTCGGCTTTGTATGTAGCTTTCAGCAAGGTCGGCAATCTTTGCAGCCGTCGGGCTAAGTTCTTTCATGTGGCTTCCACCTTAAACATTTTTGCAAAAGATAGCATGCCCTCACAAACCTGTCTACCTACTGATAGGTATTGTTTCTTTTTCAAAAAAGACTTAACCTACCTACCAGTAGATAATCAACATTAAAGGCAAACAATGAAATACGATTTTATTATTATCGGAGGCGGTTTGAGCGGTCTCTACACCGCAGCGTACCTAGAAAAAGCGGGGCATAACTACTTGCTACTTGAGGCGAGAAGCAAACTCGGAGGTCGAATTCTATCTTCTGCGAGCTTGGCAGCAAACAGTCAACACGACCAATTTGACCTCGGCCCATCTTGGTTTTGGCCCAAGATGAATCATCGCGTCATGAGGCTTGTCGACAACTTATCGCTTCCCATCGTAGAACAGTATGAAACTGGCGATATGTTAATCGAACAAGCTGGGCAGGCTGGTATTCGTCAAGTGTCGAATCAATTCTTTTCTTCTCCTCAATCCATGAGAGTATCGGGTGGCATGGCGCAATTGGTGGCAGGAGTAGCAAAGTTACTCAACCCAGAAAACATCAAATATGAACATCAAGTGCACGCTGTGAGTCATACTGAAGGCCAAGGATATAGCGTCGATGTTATCCACCAAGCAGAGCGGCTGACCTTAGAGAGTGAGAACATCATCTTCGCTCTCCCTCATCGTTTGATTGCCAATAACATCCGCTTGACGCCCCCCCTTCCAACAACGGCGTTAAATGCGCTGGAAAAAACGCCCACATGGATGGCCGCTCACGCGAAATTCTTCGCCATTTATGACCGACCTTTCTGGCGTGCAAACGGATTGTCCGGTTACGCAAACAGCCAAGTTGGTCCATTGGTGGAAATTCATGACGCCAGTGCTGAAAATGGCCATGCCGCCCTGTTCGGTTTTATCGGTTACGATGCTCAAGCTCGCGCACAGTTAGGCGCCACTGAATTGAAAACCATGGCAGTTGAGCAACTAGCGAGACTCTTTGGCCCCGAGGCGTATAACGTCACTGAAGTAAAACTGCTCGACTGGTCGAAAGAGGCATACACGGCGGTTGAAAAGGATCACACCATGCCAACTCATCACCCGCGTTATGGGCTCAACGCATCACTGGAGCAATTAAGCCAACAGGGCATGTACTTTGCGGGAACAGAATCAGCACAAGAGTTCGGTGGATTTATTGAGGGCGCGTTAGAAGCAGCAGAGAGTGTTATTGAAAAGCTTGCCGCTCGTTAAATTGCTCTATCCCTTCATTTATGGGGAGGTTGTTGCTCCCCGTAACCCACTCGTCCCTTAGTTTTACTTCTACTTCTACTTCTACTTCTACTTCTACTTCTACTTCTACTTCTAAAAAATATTGTGATAGTACTTCTGGCGGGTTAAGTCCATAATCCCACGATCAACGAGCATCAAGCTCTTATCTTGAAACCATTAAGTAGAACAACAGCAATGACAGCACAGTCAACGGTCATTCTTGGACTGTATAACCCGAAAGATCCAACCAATGTGGGAGCGGTAATGCGCGCAGCAGGTTGTTATGACGCCACACAAGTTCGTTATAACGGTACTCGCTATAATCGTGCAGTAAAATTCCGAACCGACACGAAGAACATGCACGAACGTATCAATTTGATCGAAATGGACGATCTCACCGCTCACCTTGCTGAAGACGTGAAAGTGGTGTGTGTTGAGTTGGCAGTTGGCGCTACGGCGTTGCCTCTTTTTACTCACCCAGAAAACGCGGTGTATATTTTTGGCCCAGAAGATGGCTCACTGCCGCAAGAGGTTGTCGATAAGGCTGACCACGTAGTGTATGTTCCCACCAATGGCTGCATGAACTTGGCGGCAACGGTCAATGTTGTCTTGTATGATCGTTTGGCGAAAAATCTGGGCACGATTGACGACCATCAACAAGTGATTACCAACCGAGACAACAAAAATCGATTGAAGGTCAAAGACTGCGTATCAGCGCAATAATTTGTACTCGGTACTGCTTAATAAAAAAAGAGCCTATATCGAAATATAGGCTCAAAGCAGTGAAAAAGTGTGCGTGATTTTGATTAATATTTTAGTTATGCAACGATGGCTGAAACTTTGACCGCATCGCTAATGGTGCGATAGTTTGGAGAGAACTGCTGTACGCTCGCAATGACTTCGTCATAATCAGCCTGAGTCCCCTCACCTTTTACTTCAAATTGAAATTGGATTTCATCAAAGCCAACCGGCGCTTCTTCGCTCACATTTAGGAAGCCACGTAAATCCAGGGCACCTTTGATGGTTAGTTTCACAGCGTCTAGCTTGATACCACGAGCACTCGCACCCGCAACAAAACCCACCATCATGCAACCAGCCATACCGCCCAATAGGTAATCTTGAGGTGTTGGGTATGCATTGTTGCCCAATAGCTCTTCTGGTTCACCAACTTCGAAGCTGAAGTCTTTAACGATTTCTTTTCCGCCAACCTTTTGATTCAAAGTACGGATTTCACTGTGAACGCCGCCTTTCCATTCAGCAACAATGCCGTATTCAGAGATCGCCTGCGTTGCGTCTTCAGTGATCACGTGAGTGTAAGCCGCTAGGTCATCGAGTTTAATGCCGTTTAGTGGTGAGTTATCCATGATATGTCCTTGTTATTATTTGATGTCGTGTTTACTACTGAATTTTTAAGTGGGGCCTTTAGGGATGGAGTGAAAGGCCCCAATTCGCACGTTTAGTGATGTTAGTTACGGCCAGCCATTACACCGCCGTCGACATTAAGCACTGTGCCAGTTACCCAAGACGATTTGTCTGACAGTAAGTACTCAATCGCGTCTGCCACATCTTCTGTTGAACCGATACGGCCAATCGGGTGGAAATCATTGAAGCCTTGTAGTGCTGATTCGATTTCTTCTTCCGCGATAAATGACTTGTAAATCGTCGACATCACAACAGCTGGTGCTACAGCATTTACGCGTACGCCGTGATCACCAAGTTCAATTGCTAGGTTTTTCGTCAGAGCATGAAGACCCGCTTTTTGCATTGAGTACGCTGATGATGGCGTTGCTTTAATTGCTTGGTGAGCCCACATAGAACCGATATTTACGATCGCACCGCCGCCGTGCTCTTTCATGTTTTTCGCCACAGCCTGAGTGATGAAGAAAAACGCGCGGTTCATGTCTAGTTGTAGGTCGTAATCACGCTCTGAGTGGTCAAGGAAATCAACCGGTTTGAAGAAGCCAGCAGCATTAACCAAGTAACCAATATGACGTTTTTCAGCATTCAATTGTTCGATGAAGCTTTTCACTGCACTTGGGTCATACAGATCAACTTGAGCGGTTTCTACTAGGCCTTTGGTCACACTTTCTAAATCCTGCTTTGCTTCAGCAAGATTGTTTTTATCGTGCGAAAGAATCATGACGGGTACACCAGCTTTAAGAAGTCGCTCTGCTGTCGCTTTACCCATACCTGATGAGCCGCCTACGATAAGTGCAATTGAAGATGTGTTGAACATAATACGTTTCCTTTCCCTTACTAGCCTACCTACTAGTAAGTAGGCAGTGTTTTTATTAAAAAAGGAGGTGGTTTGGGAACCAGCTCCTCATCAGTGGTTGTTACTCTAAGATCATATTATTTTAACGTCAACAACCTTATCTACCTATCAGTAGGTATACTTTATCATTTCCTTATTATTCAAATATTTATTTAGAATAATTTTTTATTCTACCCGTTCACATCATCAATAAATACAAAAAAAGGCCACAGATAAACTGTGGCCTCTATAAGTATTTTTTATCAATCTAGCCAAGAAACGAAATGTAGCCTTGCAGAATGATCAAGTTAACGATGTCGATGAAGAAGGCACCAACAATCGGTACAACCATGAAAGCTTGTGGCGACGGACCAAAGCGGTTAACGATAGAACCCATGTTCATTACCGCTGTTGGGGTTGCCCCCAAACCAAAACCACAGTGACCACCAGAGATAACCGCTGCATCATAGTTACTACCCATCACCTTGAACGTTACGTAGTAGGTAAAGATAGCCAGAATCACCGATTGCACGCCCAGAATCACCAAGAATGGGATCGCTAGGTCGAAAATGTTCCACAGTTTCAGGCTCATCAATGCCATTGCCAAGAACAGAGACAACGATACCGTACCTAGCATATCGACCGTTTCTGTATCTAACTTACGGACTTTAGTTACTTCCAAGAAGTTAGTGATGATCACACCAATGAACAATGCGTAGACGAAGTCTGGAATCATCAGCCATTGAATATCGTAAGTGCTCACCCATTGCTCTACGTACTTAGCGCCTGTCACACAGATCAATAGGAAGAACAATTTCTCAACCACTTTTTTCGCGGTTACTTTGTCTTCTTCGTATTCGTTGTACGTCACCAATTCTGGGAATTTTTCGTGGGTTTTGGCATCTCTGCCCCCAGGACCATACTCAGATTCGATCTTGTTCTTTTCGATCAATCGCTGAGCAACCGGACTACCGATGATACCACCGATGATCAAACCGAATGTTGCTGACGCCATCGCGATTTCCAACACGTTATTTAATCCATACACGTCTTGGAACGTTTGTGACCATGCCGCACCTGTGCCGTGGCCACCTGAAAGAGTAATCGAACCTGCGATAAGCCCCATCAGCGGATCTAAACCCAATGCCGCCGCTAATGAAACACCGACACCGTTTTGTATGATGATGTAGAACGACGCGACCGCTAAGAAGATAAAGACCTTCGCGCCCCCTTTCATCAACTGAGTGTAGTTTGCTGCTAAACCAACAGTAGCAAAGAACATCAGCATAAATGTGTTCTGCAACGGCAAATCGAATTCCAGATCGATACCGTTGAAATGAAGAGCAGTAATGGCGCAGGCGACTATCAAGCCCCCTACAATCGGCTCAGGTATGTTGAATTTCTTTAAGATCGGTAGCTTAGCATTAATGAAATGCCCCAAAAAAAGCACACTGATCGCAACCAAAAAGGACTCCAGTGCACCTACAGATATCAAATGATTCATATCGCCTCTTATTATTGTTCTCTTCATCCTCCGTAATGATTGAGTGTTAGTTTAACCTTCGCTCAATAGCAAATTTTCTCGCTATATTTTTTCGAAAATACTCAAAAGGTTGTGTTAAATGCGCCTTAGGCTAGTTTAAGGGACGGTCGTTAAGCGATGTTCTGATTTATGCGCTATTCGCAAGCCCTAAAATGTAAAAGGAGCCGATTAAGCTCCTTCTTATCCGGTTCACATTCAAAGCAAAAATGACTGCTTGATGTGGATGGACATATAGTGTTGTGAGTATTGTCCGAGAGAGACTTTCTGAACCGCTATCGGGCTCCCTTACTTAAACAGAAAGTCATCCTCACTATTGGGCAAAGTTCCTTACCGTTATAACGAATAGAGCGCCGTGGTGGCGCTCTAACATCTGGGTTTGCTTGTATCCTATCGTAGTTCAATAACTCTGACTCATGATGATTAAAACGAGCCGAATCCAAGGAAATTCTCAAGCTTGCAACAAGTGTTCTCGTTACAACGGAGCGAGATTATAACATATCGCTGAAAATTTTCCTCATTTCAGTGCTATTCGCCACTTTTATACTTTTCTTCTGCAATGATTAACTGCTCTATATCATTGTTACAGACGAAAGAGCGAAGCGCCTCAAACTTATCTTCATCCCACGTGTAGATTTGCAGCGCGAGCAGCTTATCGATGGTGTCTTGCTCAAAGCGAAGCTTGATGGGTTTTGCGGGCGATCCTGCCACCACGGTATAAGGCGGGATATCTCTAGTCACCACACTGTTTGCCGCGATGACTGCACCTTCCCCAATTTTGACACCAGGCATGATCATCGCGCGCATACCAATCCAAGCCGCATCACCAATAACGGTATCGCCTTTGCCTTGGTAAGATTGCTCAATGTCATCAAGAAACGGATACAGACAGAACCAGTCCGTCCTGTGATTGTGGTTGCCGCCCATCAAAATCACCGCTTCAGCCGCGATACAAACGTAATCACCGATGTAGAGCTGATCGACTTCCCACCTCGGCTGCCACGCTTTACTGATTTCATCGCCATGCAGATAACGCACGACCGAATCTTCAAAGCCGTTATCCCAACAATCGCTGTAATAACTGTGGGTGCCTTTGATGTGGATGTTTTGGTTTTGCACCACTTGGTGCAGGTACTGAAATTTGGACCAATGTTTTTTCATGGCAATTACCTTAATAGAGTAAATGTATGCCACGGAACGATTTCTCGTGGCGTTGTTGCTGCGTTCTCAGTCAACGACGCCTATTGGATGCGGGGTTGCAGTAATAATGGATTGTTCATGAATGTGCCCTCCAGCGCGCACACTATAAAAAGCATGTATAATTTTCAAGCAAACCAAACAAATAACAAGATTCCGAAAATGAAAAGTCACTCTGCCTTTGCCTCTCTGCTGCTGTTTGCTGCCACAGCGTCTGCGAGCGAAAACATTAAAATCGAATACCGCCCTGCAGAAACTGCCGACGATCGCTTTGCTGCACAAGTGATTGAAAGCAGTGAAGTGAACGACATCTTTGTCCAGCTTTCTGATGATTACTTCCCGTTTGATAATCCACTAACACTGACCTACGGTGGCGAAGACGGTCCACTTTACGATCCAGAAACCCACACCATCTATATTCCCTACACCTTCTATCTGGAATCATTCAACTACTTCACCAACAACAAATACCAAGAACGTTACGGTAAATCACCGAAAACGGGCGCGCTCGATACTTTGCTGCACACACTATTGCACGAAGCCGGACACGCGTACATTGCCGATCAAAACATTCCGGTACTGGGTAAAGAGGAAGATGCGGTCGACAACTTCGCTACCATTTTGTTGATTGATTACGTCGATGACGGTGCCGATGTGGCGATCAGTGCTGCAGACATGTTCGCATTCGAATCCGACGACAGACCGGATTACTACGATTTTGGCGAGTACATTGACGAGCACAGTTTCGATCTACAGCGTTACTTCTCTACCCTGTGTCTGGTCTACGGCAGCGATCCAGAGCAATACAAAGCCTTGTTAGATGAAGTAGAAAAAGATTACTTACGCGATCGTAAAGAGTTCTGCCAATTCAATTACGGCAACATCCGTGATAATTGGCTGCATTACTTGCAAGACAATGAACTAAAAGAAAAATAATCGCGTAAAAGGGATGAGAACCGTCAATAATGAGCCCAATCATGACCAAACTGACCGTATTTTATGATGGCACTTGTCCCTTGTGCGCCAAAGAGATGAAGGCGCTAAAACAACGCGATGCCAAGCAGCAAATCAAAACCGTCGATATCTACAGCGAGGCGTTCGCCGCTTATCCGCAGATCGATCCGGAGCAAGCCAACACCATTTTGCATGCCCTAAACGATAAGGGAGAGCTTCTGCTTGGGTTGGATGTGACTCATCGCGCATGGCAACTGGTCGGTCGCGGTTGGTTGTATGCACCGCTGCGTTGGCGCGCTGTCAAACCTGTTGCGGATTGGCTTTACCTCAAATTTGCCAAAAACCGCTACCGCGTCTCCTACTGGTTAACGGGCACTTCTCGCTGCAATAACGGTTCGTGTTCACGTTAATTGTGATCCTGCTTAAAAATGCTACGACCTTAGTCTAAATTTATAAACTTCCAGTACTTCTGATTGATTAACTCGGTTAATCTCTAAGCATTACAACAATAAGTATTAATAATTTTATCAGGCAAGCTTATTCAGCTTGTCACTTGTAACGCTGCGCCGAGAGAAGGACGTCTCTATGAATCTGACGATCAGAAAACGACTATATATCCTTTCAATAATTCCAATTCTAACCATGGCAATAGGCATGATGTGGTTCACCTATCTACAAACCACAGCCTACAACGAACACGAGATTGAGCAGACTCGAAGTCAAATGATGGAGATGAAAAAAGCCGAGCTCAAAAACTACGTCCAAATGGCGCGCTCCGCCGTCGAGCCACTACTCGCTCAAAATGCCTCGCTTGAAGAAGCACTGCCTATCTTGAAACAGCTGGAGTTCGGTCAATCCGGCTACATCTTTGGCTACGATTCAAAAGGTGTGCGTGTCGTGGTGGGTAAAAACACCAAAGGCATCGGAGAGAACTTCTATAACTTGCAGGACAAGAAGGGCAACTATCTGATTCAGGATTTGATCAAAAACTCCAAAACTGGTGAGTTCACGACTTATTACTTCCCGAAACTCGGTCAGAGCGAGGCGCTACCGAAATTAAGCTACTCGGTCTTTATTCCTGAATGGGATTTGATGTTGGGTACGGGCTTCTACACTGACGATATCGACGCCATTGTGGCAAACATGGAAGAAGCCGCGCATCAGGCCCTCAACACCACACTGACAGCAATTGCTCTGTTCTGTGTCTCGATTGCAGCCATCGTTGCGGTCTTCGCGGTGTTTGTTAACCGCAGCATCATGAAGCCTATTGAGCTGTTTGATGCCTCAATCCACTCTTTCGCGCAAGGCGATGCAGACTTAACCGCGCGCATGGAAGAATCAAGCGTACCTGAGTTCACCCAGTTGAGCCGTAACTTCAATATCTTCGTTGAAAGCCTGCAAGGCATCATCAAGAGTGTTAGCCACGTAGGGCAAGAAGTGGTTTCAGAGACCAACGACATGTCACAGCGAGCATCGCAAGTGGACGAGTTGGCCTCTGGTCAGCGTGAAGAGACCGAACAAGTCGCAGCGGCAATGACCGAGATGACAGCAACGGCGCACGAGATTTCCAGCAACGCTAACCAAGCGGCGCAATCCGCCAAAGACGCCGATGAAAACTCACAGCAAGCGAAACACATTGTTGATTCCGCAGCAAACTCTGTTGAAGCGCTCGCGCTAGAGGTGTCAGAAGCCAGCACGGTGATTTCTCGTTTAGAGAGCGATGTACAAAACATTTCTTCTTCACTAGAAGTGATTCAAGACATCGCCGAGCAAACCAACCTATTGGCACTGAACGCAGCCATTGAAGCAGCCCGTGCAGGCGAACAAGGTCGCGGCTTCGCAGTCGTTGCCGATGAGGTTCGCAAACTGGCAAGTCGCACTCAAGACAGCACAGGCGAAATTCACCAAATGATTGAGCAGTTGAAGTCTGGCTCGGATGCAGCAGTGAAAGCCATGGGTTCAAGCCAAGCGCGTGGTGAAGCAACGGTTGAGGAAGCACGAGCTGCCTCAGCCGCACTGCAAGAAATCCAAGCCGCAATTGCTAACATCATGGACATGAACACGCTGATCGCAACAGCAACCGAAGAGCAAAGCCAAGTTGGGCAAGAGATTTCACAACGCATCGAAGTCATCTCTCAACAAAGCAGCCAATCGGCGCACCTTGCGAATCAAAACCGCGCAGGTAGTGGCAACCTAAACCACAAAGCTAACGAGCTGTACGACTTGGTCGGTCGCTTTACGGTTTAACGCTTTCCTCACCCACTCACCATTCAAACAGCGACGCCAAAACGTCGCTGTTTTTATTTCTGCTATCCTCAGAAGTCTTAGGGTCTGTTGACCTTTCGGGTTAAATTTTGTTCGAGATAAAATCGTTTTAGGCGAGGCAAGGAGTGTGTAGCCTAGTCACTCTAAGCAAATACTCCTTAACGAAGCATAAAACGATTTTAGCCGAACCCTTTGGGCAGCATTTGTTGGCTCTTTCTACTGCGTTATCGACTTCTCATGTAGGCTAGCTACACAGCAAAGCCTCTGCCTTGTATAAACACCCAACCATTCGCTGCAAAAATCAGCTCGAAAGGTCAACAGACCCTAGCTATAATGCCGCCAACTTAGTACCCATAAGGGCAAACCAGATGATTATTATGACCACCAATTTCGGTGATATCGAGATTGAACTGAACCTAGAACGAGCGCCAGTTAGCTCAAAGAACTTCAAAAAATACTGTGAAGATGGCTTCTACAACGGCACCATTTTCCACCGCGTTATCGATGGCTTTATGATTCAAGGTGGCGGTCATACAGAAGACATGGCAGAAAAGCCGACACGCGCCCCGATTGCGAACGAAGCAAACCGTGGTCTAAAGAACCTTGTTGGCACTATCGCAATGGCGCGTACCGATGCACCGCACTCTGCAACAGCACAGTTCTTCATTAACTTGGAAGACAATGATTTCCTAGACCACACCGCAACCACCAACCTAGGTTGGGGCTACGCCGTGTTTGGTAAAGTGACCGCGGGTATGGATGTCGTAAACCGCATCGCGAAAGTGAAAACGACCTCTAAGCTTGGTCACGATGATGTGCCATGCGATCCAATCATTATTGAGAAAGTGACGATCAGCGAATAAGCACACTCGCCTCTTCGGAGAAATCGTCGCTATAAAACGACAAAAGCGCCTAACGTCATATGACCTAGGCGCTTTTTGTTTTTATGACTGGCTTGTGCCGGAGTTATTGATAGAAAAGCTCGGCTTTTGCTCCGACTAAATCAAGCTCAGAGCCTTGAAAATCAGCCAGATATTCAGCAACAAGGTTGTACCCAACCCAATACCCCATGTATTTCGGCCAGCGGCTTTCATCGCAACCAAGAAAGTAAGCGTCGAAGTTGTAATCTAAGTTGGTCAACTTGTCTTTCATCTCAGCATAGAAAGGACGCCAATCTTGATCTTTGATTTGCTCAAACAAGCTTGGAGTGACGCCGCCATTCACCTTACGTTCGAAATGACAAGCTAACCCTTCCATAATCAGTACATCACCAAGCGCAACGCCATTCTCTCCCGCTCGCATACGGAACAGGTGATGCAACTCATGCGCTAACACCGCAGCTAGTTCTTTCTCAATAACGTTCTTAATATCAGCACGTTGAGTATCAAGCAGAATCTCTACACGATAGGCGCTTAAGCAATAGCCACCAATCCCCGTCTGCGGTACGTCATTGCGATCAAACGGGCTAACAGTCAGGTCAACATTACTTAAATGGTTGTTACTTAAATCAAAGTAACTAGAAAGTTGTGAGCTCAGATCATCAAGTTTCTGATGCAAATACTCAGAGATTGGAGACAACTCTCCCGTCGCATTTAACAGGGTTACGCGATAACTCATTTATCTTCCTTGATAATTTGGGTTAAGAGTAGCGAGTTTACAGTGTAAAGAGTGAGCAGTTCTAGCAATTACATCCCTTTGAACAAACTTTGAGATGCACGGCTCACAGGGAGCTTACTTTCTCCAACATGCACAAACATTCTGCCAGCAAAGTCTTTGTTTACTTTGCTAATTTTGCACACTTGCACCACGCTTGAACGGTGCACTTGCCAGAACTGTTCTGGGTTAAGCTGCCCTATCAACTCTTTCAACGATGTGCGAATCAAATACTCTTGCACTTTGCCTTGTCCTTGTTGGGCATACACAGAAACGTATTTTTCTTCCGCTTTGAAATACAACACATCAGACGTAGCAATCAGATAAATGTCTTCCCCTTGCGTCGCTTTGATCCACTGAAGATATTGCGGCGTTTGTGGCGCGGATAATTGTTGTAACTGTTCTAACAGGCTGCTCATCTGCACATTACTGCTTTCTTGCTCTCGCTTGGCAAGGCGTGCTTTCACTCTTTCACACGTCGTCAAGAGGCGCTCATCTGAAATAGGCTTGAGCAAATAATCGGCGGCATTTTGTTCAAAGGCTTTTATGGCGTAATCATCGTACGCGGTGACAAACACAATCAAAGGTGGATTGGCGAGTTGATTGAGTTCTTGCGCTAATGTCATGCCATCCAAAACTGGCATACGAATATCAAGAAACGCAATGTCAGGTTGGCTTTGCTCAATGGCTTGCAACGCTTGTTCACCATCGGCGACTTTGGCTATTACCTCTAGCTCTGGCCACACTTCAGCTAGGCTTTTATCAAGATGACGCCTCAATAACGGTTCATCATCAGCAATAATGGCAGTAAACCCTGTATTCATTCCTTTCTTCCTTGATTACGATTCCATTGGCCAACTCAGGCGAACACAAACGCCACCCTGAGCAGACTCACTGATAGAAACCTCTCCTTGCCCTGCGAACAAAGCTTCAACTCGCTGCTTGAGATTACTTAAACCGACGCCAGAGCCCATGTGCCCACTAACGTGATTCAAGCCAACACCCGTGTCTCTGACTTCAATCTTCAAGTTCTGTTGTTCGCGCTTGATGAGCAAGCTGACTTCACCACCTTCTCGCTTCGGCTCAATACCATGGATGATGGCGTTTTCGATTAAAGGTTGGAGCATCATCGGCGGTAATTCGGTTCTGCCTAACCCCTCTTCCACCTCAATCTTGTAACTGAGTCGATCACCCAAACGAGTTTGTTGGATGCCTAAGTAAGCCTCAAGTAACGCCGTTTCATTGTCTATGGTAGTGTGCTCTTCGCGTGAGCTTTTGAGCGTTGCTCGCAGCAGCGCGGTCAACTGTTCTAGTATCAGCTTGGCTTTATCGACATCTTGCGACATGAGTGCACTGATATTCGCCAAGGTATTGAATAGGAAATGCGGTTCAATCTGGCTTTGCATCTGCTTAAGCTGGCTCAGCAACAGCGCACGATCTTGCTCTGCTTTCTCGCGTTTGATGGCCTCTAACTCTCTTTGAGCGATCGCATGTTGCTCGCGTGAATAGAAATAGAAAAAGCACATGGCACTGAATAACAATCCCATTAGACCAACCGACAGCATACTTGAGATACCGAAGTATTCCCCAAGCCAAAGCTGGGCGTTCACCACGCCAAACAATAGGCAAGCCGTCAGCGAGATAGCCACTTCCGCCAAACGAGAAATGGTAGGAAACAGGCGGTCGACAAGCCATGAGAAGAAGATAGCCGAATAGCCAAATCCAAAGCTAACCGCCACATGAATGTAAAATGGACCGCCCCAAACCGAGAGCGTCATTGCTGCGATAAAGAGACAAAATGCCGTGGTCACTAATAAGCTACGCGGCCATCCACTTTTCACCACTGATTTTGCTGAACACATTTAGAATTTCCCTTTGATGTTAAATACAATCATATGCTTATCATTGATTTGTGCGTAAGCAGATTGGTCGTCTCCGGTTAAAAAGCGTGCGGCAACTTCCACTTCTACACTTTG
This sequence comes from Vibrio sp. 10N.222.52.B12, assembly GCF_002875385.1. Lineage (NCBI taxonomy): Bacteria > Pseudomonadati > Pseudomonadota > Gammaproteobacteria > Vibrionales > Vibrionaceae > Vibrio > Vibrio sp. 10N.222.52.B12. Next base: position 26,901 of record NZ_MDAW01000123.1, read on the forward strand.
ATCGCCAGTATCAATCCATTGGTAGTTAAGCCACTGCGTGACAATCACACCACCATCTTGTGGCGACAGCATCAGATCCAACGTAGGGGTTACATCACTTAGCCAGCCCATATCCGCTTTACCGTTCCATGCAGCCCACGCTTCCACATCCCAACTCCAGTGCAGCATTACGTTATGCTGAACGATATTGGCATGCTGAAACCCTTGGGCGTAGCTTGTCGCAAGTAGAGCGCTGCTAGCCAACAGAGAGTTGTTAGGATCAGGGATCTGAGAGAGTAATTCTCCACGTTCTATTGCTTGTTGCCATTCGCTTTTCGACCATGCACGGCTGTCGTACCAATATTCAGCAATCACGTTGTGTCCGGCTTGGTTTGCCCAGTTCAATCCAATTAAGGCTTGGAATGCGCTGCCCTGGTCCTCAACCGAAACGGGTTGGTAAAGATCATCCTGCTGAAACTGATACCCAACACTTTGCTTTTGCCACAGCATGGAACCGTGCATGGCGATGGATTCATCCCACACCGCAATGGCACTGGCTCCGAGTAAACCTCGGCGCACATCATCGTAATAACCAATAAGTTGATACTCGGTATCACCCACCAGCGCATAACGACGAATACCAACACCATGCTGCTCTGCGGCTTGATCCAGTGCACTTTGGTCTTGTTGCCCCCAGCTTGAATCCGTCGCAATCACCGTCCACTCGCCTGCCATATCGTAGTGTGAGAGTGAAAACACACCCGCACCTTCTTCTGCTACTAAGCCAACAGGATTTTGTCGATAAGGCTTAAACAGATCCAAAGGTCGGTAGCCATAACCTACGCCCCAATCCACGCGCAACTTACCCAAACTCACATCAAGAGTGGTATCACCGACTTGCCACTCCCCTAGCCAAGCCAGCTCTCTAATCAGCAACTGGTTATCAGCTTCACTCCACCAGTCACTCTCACCTTGTTGATTGAGGTACAAACCTTGGCTGTACAGAGCAAACAAGCCACTGAAGTTCTGATAATTCACCTGCACATCCAACAGTGCATTAAGTGAATCACGAGAACTGCCCTGCGCCTGCGTAAATGCGCTGTCACGCTGCTTGGCCGTTTCGTAGCTGACAGCCCAATCCCACTCAAAACTCAGCTCATCATTGGCAAAAACTGGGGCTGCTGCGCCCACACACAACGACGCAGCAATCAACAAACTGGTGCTTTTGTTAAGGTTAGACAGGTGCGATTTCATGTGACTTCCTTGCTCGTTTTCATGGTTCTATTTACGGAGTTCAGGCTAAAGCTGAGTCGTATTGGCTTTCGGCAAATAGCTTGGGTTGTAGAACTTGTTATCCAGCTGCCAAGGCACGATCTCTTGATACTCGATAACAGTTTTTTTGCTCGGCTGAATGCTATCAAGCAAGGTCATCTCACTGACGTAGTCTTCACCGTTGTCGCTTGCACGTCCGTATTGCGCTTGCTTGGCGAGTTTGCCTGAGCGCAAGTAGAGATCGGCTTTAATTGGGAACGCATCTTGCTCAGACAACCATAAATCGATCTTCTGATAACTCGCCCCTTTGGTTTTCGCGGTTAAGGCAAGGTGATAAGCCGCAACACTTTCTCCATTCACCGAAACAGTTTCTGTCGCTTTCCATTCACCTTGATAATCTTGGCTCCACGTCAGGGTTGAGATGTCGCCGATAGACGCTTCACCAAGCAGCTTTTGCATTGGCGTAATTCGAATAGGCCGACGGCTCTTTGGCATTTGCAGCCAGTAGTTATCGCCCATCATCAACATCTTTTGCCCTGCTTCAACCGCCGATTTGAATACCACCAGCGATTCACGATTTGGACGCGTGTACACGTGGTAAAGGCGGGTTTTATCTAACTCTTGGTCTTGATATAAGCGCACCAGTGACACCACTTTGGAAGAATCATCGTGCAAGCGGTAGCCGTCGGCTTTTTCAATCAATTGCGCGACTTGCTGTGCATCTAACGCTGTTTCATTCGCACTGACATTCATGCTTGCAACGCCAGTTACCGTTAGCAATGCAATTGGTAATAGTGATTTGAAATTAAACATAAATCAGTGCCTCCGTAATTGGCTTGTTCACCCCTTTGCGTGCCGAGAAAAACGCCGCAACCAAACAAATCATCAATACTGCAAATCCTGCTATAGCTACCAGCTCCCAAGAGAAGTAAATCGTTAATGGGTAACCTTCTGTGCGTCCTGGCGGTGGCGGCATTTGCACATCCACGACCATCAGTAAGACGGTGACTAGCGCCGTAAACAAAGCACCGATTAAGCTGCCGATCACGGCAAGTAACCCTGCTTCGCGCAAGAACCCAGCAATAATTTCGCGAGGGTAGCTACCAAGTGCTGACAAGGTGCCAATTTCACGTGTGCGTTCCGTTACCGACATGGTCATGGTGTTAAACAGCGCGACAAAGACTACCAATGCCATTACTGCGCCCATGATACCGAAGATGCGGTCGTACAAATCTTTCACTTTGAGATAGAAGAACGCACGTTCTTGCCAAGGCGTAATCTCAATATCTTGGTCACCAAAGTTCTGTTTTTGCTTACTCAGAACCGAAGCCACTTGTTGCTCGACTTGGCTCGTTAAACTGGTATCGAACAGGAAGACAGATAACGCGCTGACTTTGTCTGAACCGAGCAGCGATTGCGCACTGTTGATGTGTACGTACAGCTGGCGTTTATCAAGCTCAGGCACGCCAGTTGAATAGATGCCACGCACTTTGAAGTCATACGCATTCAATGCGCCATCGGTAGTGGTCGCCAGCAAGGTAATCCAATCGCCAACGTGCACGCTTAGGTTGTTCGCCAAATCAACGCCGAGCATCACCTCTGGCTCTGCTGGGTCATAACGCGATGCATGAATGTTGGAAAGTGTTTGCCCTTCGCGCACATCCAAAAACGGTCCTTTCATATCGAATTCGCGCTCGTTCACGCCAATGCCGATAAAGATCGAGGACTTGTTGCCGTTGGAAATCAAACCACTGAACTCAACTCGTGGTTGCACGCCTCGCACTTCGTTTAAGCCAATCAATTGCTTGGTGATATCGTCGGCGTGAGTTAAACCGTTACTCAGTGGCATCTCTTCTTCTTTAGCGAAGTAACCCGGAGTGGTTAACGTCAGATGCCCCGTGTCACGCGCTGTCGATTCTTTCAAACTATCGTAGGTGTATAGCCCAAAACCACCCGCACTGGTTAACGCAAACACGGCAATGGCAATGATCAGCATCGACAACAAACTGCGACGGCGATTGCGTTGCAGGTTCAACCAAGCAAGGCGAACGGAAACTGGAATTAGCTTGCCCATGAAACCTCCTCCACACTTGCGTGCGTTTGGGTAATTTTGCCATCCACCAACTCAATGGTTCGATCACAACGGGATGCCATGCGAGGGTCGTGAGTGGCGACAATAAAAGTGGTACCAAGCTCGTGTCCGAGCCCTTTCATAATGTCGATGACCTTGTTGGCAGTTTGGCTATCAAGACTTGCGGTTGGCTCATCGGCAATCACCAATGCCGGTTTGTGCACTAAGGCTCGTGCAATTGCCACGCGTTGCTGCTGACCGCCAGACAGGTTATCGGGCATATGATGAATAAACTCGCCCAAGCCAACGTGTTCTAGCATTTGTGTGGCGAGCTCGGTTTGCTCTGCTTTTGAAAAGCCGTTGAGGAGTAGCGGATACGCCACGTTCTCTAACGCCGTCATCACGGGAACAAGGTTGAATTTTTGGAACACAAAGCCAAGCTTCTCACGACGCATTTTCGCCGCTTGCATTTGTCCGGTTGGGTATGGGCTGCCTGCAAATGTCACCTGACCTTGATATTGAGTATCCAGCATGCCAAGCACGTTAAGTAAGGTGCTTTTGCCTGAGCCCGACGGTCCACACAATGCCACCATTTCGCCGGCAAATACTTCTCCAGACACGTCTCGCAATGCACGCACGGTTTGGCTGCCAAGGGCGTAATCGCGACTAAGTTGATTAAAAACGATCATGACGCCTCCCTAATATTTCGCTAGCAGCGCTTTCGCGGTTTGCGTTTCTAAATTGCTGTCGCCCAACTGCTCCATTTGCGCTAACCATGTTTTGGCTTGTTGAACATCTTCAGCTCGTAGTGCTGCTTCAATGGCGTAGCGATAAATCCAAGACGTTGCGGCGAAAGGTTGCTGACTAAAACTCGGTTCATCGAGCAGAGAAAGGTACAGCTCGTAGCCACGCTCAAAGTGATTGAACATGTCTGGCAGAGAGGTAAACGTAGTAGCTGCCATGGCGGTGGCTAATTGGTATTCCGGCAAGCCTTGTAAGCGTTGTTGCTCTTGCAGTGGTAATGGCTGATTCGCCATTAAGTCCAAACCTTTTTGGATTGTGGCAAGACCGCGCTCGGTGAACTTCATCTTGTTCCAAGGCATAAACGCCTCACGACCTTGCAACGTTTCAGCACTGCCCAAGTAAACCAAGGTCACCGGCGTTGCGCCCTGCTCTTCAAGTTGTTTGGATAATTCGCCGTAAACGGTATCAACTAAACCAGAGTCACCCTGCGCCGCTTGGTTGAATTGACTGAGTGTGCGCTCGTTTGGGTTAGCCAGAGCCAGATTGCTGCTGAGTGCAAATGCGGCGATAAACGTACTTGCCAGTTTAAGAGCTTTGATTGAGCGAGATTGAGAAACCATCATGTACTGTCCTTAGTTGAACGTGATTGGATGGTTTCAGATTAAGGGAGAAGATCGCACGCTGCTTTTGCATGCGACCAATGGCAGTTATGCGGAGTGAATGGTATTGAGAGAGGATGAATGGTTTTGCGTTTCGGCAGCCTGCAATATCGCCTCAATCATTAAGCTGAGAGCCTTAGGCTGGTAATTGCGTTGGCGATAAACCAAATAGGCTTGGCGATCTCCACGGCTGTAGGACTGCGCGACCTGCACCAGATTCAGCTCAGGCTTCACATGACGAATGGGAATCGAGGCGATCCCCAAGCCGTTTTCCACCGCTTTGATCACTGCGGTTATGTCATTGACCACCAAACGCGGCTTGCAGTTGAGCATGTCCACTAGCTTGTCTTGTTGGTAAATAGGCACTTGCGTGGTGTGCGTGCTGGCAACCCAATCTTGCTTGGCTAAGTCCTCTAAGTTTTCAATACTTCCACCCGCTTGCGCTAGGTACTCTGGGCTAACAAAAAAGGCGTGCTCCGCTTTAAACAACGGACGAGCGATCATGTCATCTAACCCGTCCAATTCGAATGTCACCACCAGATCGCGGTCGGTTTCTGGAATCGAATTCACTTGGCTAAGCAGCAGATCAATGGTCACTTTTGGGTAGGTTTTGATGTAGTCCTCAACCACCTTATCGACCAAGTCATTGTAGAAGCGGCTTGGCATCACCAATCGAATCCGCCCTTCGACTTGTTGGCTTTGCTGGTTGAGCTGCAAGATACCGGATTCAATCTGCGCCATCGCACTGCTGAGTTGATCAAACGCCTGTAAACCTGTCTCGGTTGCCACCAACTCACGGCCTTTCTTCTCCAACAATCTCAGCCCTAGACGCGCTTCCAGCGCCGATAAACGACGAGACATGGTAGAGACCGGCAGCTCGAGCTTTTTCGCCGCCGCGAGCAAAGAGCCTTGCTCAACCACTGAGCAAAACAGGTACAAATCATCAACGTTTCCAAATATGGAATTCATACTTCTTCCATTGGTTATTTTTTCCAATTTTAGATAAGTATAACCTAGCCCACGTAGAAAAGAGACCCGAATATGCCGTGAACGCGGCGCGTAATAACGAATGAATACTAGGTACAGACGTGAAAGAAAATTTTTATAAATACGCGATATACACTGTTTTTTCAGCGGCAGCTTTGTTCTCCGCTTTTTTAGTCACCTCAGACAATGTTTCCCCTTTCACCACCCAAGCGACACTGCATCGTAATGTCGCAACCATTGCGCCCGAGGTATCTGGCGTGATCACAGATGTGCTGGTGAGTAACGGCGAATTGGTTGAAAAAGGTCAGCCACTGTTTGCTATCGATGACAGCAGCTACCAATTGAAAGTGGCACAAGCGAAAGCCGAACTGCGCCAAGCACGTGAATCAGATTCCGCGAAATGGCAACAATTGGCAGCAGCGAAACAAACCCAGAGTCAACGCGAATTCGAATACCATAACGCGAAGCAAAAACTGACGCGTAACCAAAAACTACGCAATAAAGGGTTGGCAACCGAGCAAGAGCTTGATGACGCGATCACCAATACACAAGTCGCCAGCAGCGCGGTGGAAGCGGCGAACGCGGAAGTGAAACGCATTGAGGCAGAGCTTTCTACTCAAGACCGCACAGCGGCTATTGAACTAGCAGAAGCAAAACTTGCCAGTGCAGAGCTCGACTTAAGCCACACCCAAATCGTGGCGCAAACCGAAGGCGTGGTAACTAACTTGCAACTGCAATCAGGCAGCTACATTACACAAGGCACAGCGTCTTTGATGCTAGTGGACGAAGCTCATGCGTGGATCAGTGCAGACTTCAACGAAAAAGGCATTGATAAGCTAACTAATGGTCGCGAAGTGTTGGTGTCCTTCGATGCACTACCAGGCAAAGTGTTTACTGGTGAAGTCAGCAGCCAAGAGCGTGCGATTTACGATACCAACAATGCCAACGGCCAGCTTTCTAGCGTGACCAATGATACTCGCTGGATCCGTGAGCAACAGAAAGTGCGTACCCGCATTACGGTTAACGAGTTGGATCCTTCAATGATTTCTGGTTCACGAGCAAGTGTGATCGTTGAAAGCGGCAATCCTGTTATGGATGTCATTAGCTCGGCTTGGATTCACTTGGTGGCGATGTTCCGCTACATCTACTAGGGGGTGAACCATGTGGACCTTCGAAAGCCTGTTTCAAAGTCGTTCTGAGCGCAATGAAGCACTGCGTGTCGCCCTTACTGTGACGATTTGTATGATGCTAGGCAAACTGCTGAACCTGGATTCTCCAGTTTATCTGGCGCTGTACCCAACCATCATCATGACCAAGAACAAAGACTACTCTTGGCTTGGTCTGCTTCGCACCTTGCTACCTACGTTATTAGCAGCAAGTACAGCGTTGGTGGTGACCGAAGTGTTTTCACAGCATCCATTTGTGGTATGGACCATTAGCTTGTTCTTCTTCGACTTTATGCGCCGCAGAGCGACCACGCCGCCGAAGAAAGGTCAGATGCTAATGCCAACCTTCAACTGGATTCTGATTGTGGTGTTTGCTCAGCACACCACCATGGACATGCCAATGCGCATTCATGAAATCCTACTATCGATGCTGATTACCATGGTCGTCGCAAAAACCATGGTGACTCTGTTCCCTGTTGAACGTGGCGGCAAACCACCAGCATTTGAAGAAGAACCTGTTACGTTTGAGAACCGAGCGATTTCACTCGCATTGATTGGTCTTGGTGTGGCGTTCTTGATGATTGTCGACATCATTTCAGCAACGTTTTGTTTGGTGCCTGTGATTGCCGCAGCAACGCAAACCACACACAACAGCTTTATCGACGTGGTTGACCGCCGTTTTCAAACTCAGGTGGGCGGCTGTGCATTAGCTGTAGTGTTCACCTTACTGATGGCTGGGCATCAATCCACGTTCGGTTACTACACCATCGTATTGGGTTTGCTTGCTTTTATGATCACCGCATCAATGGCAAAAGCGAAAGGCCCAGCAAAAGACGTCCATGCCGATGCGCTATTGGCGACCATGTTGCCGATTCAGCTGTACATGACCAGCAATGAACTGGGCTTGGAGAGCACCTTCCTCCGAGCTTGGGAGCTTACTGTGACTTTGTTTGTGCTGTGGGCGTTGTACCATTTCACGCACAAACCAGAAAAAGCCCAAGCCTAATCACGCCATCGCCTTAAGTACCCAATACTTAAGGCGTTTCCCTTTCCTATTTGGCTCATTTCATTGCGTTTTCTGTACCAATTTCCATTTCAATCTTATAAAAAATGTGGCGCAAAACCTCAGCCTGGTGTATTTATCCTTCCCACGACTTTCCAAGTCAGCTTACCCATAACAGGCGTCGTCGCACACTCCTCTCTTGCACACCTTTGCGTGGTGTCTGTTATTTCCAAATAGGATTCTTAGCATCGGAATGTTTGAGCTCGCAGAGTTCTGGTTGTTTTCGCCCCGCATTGGGGCGTTTTTAGGTTGTAGAAGATGAACAAGCGTTTCTTCCCTAGGATTGATTTGCCATTGCTGATGGCGATCATTCCGATCATGCTATTGAGTTCGCTCACTCTCTGGAGTGCCAGTGGATTCAATGAAGCTATGCTATTTAAGCACCTCGCTCGATGCGGTTTGACGCTGGTGTGTATTTTGGTCATGTCGTCGATTCCAGCGTCCAGCTATCAACGTGCAGCGCCTTATTTGTATCTGGTTGCGGTTTCGCTCTTGGCAGCAGTTGCCCTATTTGGCGATAGCACCAATGGCTCGCAGCGTTGGCTCGATATCGGCTTCTTCCGCTTCCAGCCTTCGGAACTTATCAAGCTTTCAATCCCCATTATGATCGCGTGGATGCTGCATCTAGAAGGTGGCCGACCAGACATTCGCAAAATTGCTTTCTGTTTGCTGATCACCTTTGTGCCTGCGGGCTTGATTGCCTTACAACCAGACTTGGACGGTGCTATCTTCACGGTGATCTACGCGTTGTTTGTGCTGTTCTTTGCTGGCATGAGCTGGAAGATAATTGGCGGCTTTTTGGTGAGTATTCTAACGCTGGCACCAATACTTTGGTTCTTTGTGATGGAAGCGTATCAAAAAAGCCGTGTAACGCAGTTCTTGCACCCTGAATCGGATCCATTGGGTTCGGGCTACCAAATCATCCAATCATTGATTGCGATTGGTTCTGGCGGCATGAAAGGTAAAGGCTGGATGAATGCCACTCAAGGTACACTAGGCTTTATCCCTGAAAGCCATACTGACTTCATCTTCTCGACCTACGCAGAAGAATGGGGCTTTATTGGTTGTGTGGTGTTGTTAGCGCTGTATTTGTTCATTACGGCACGTGTGATGCTGCTGGCGTGCCAATCTGAGCATTTCTTCAGTCGCTTAGTGAGTGGCGCATTGGCAATGAGCTTCTTCCTTTATGCCTTCATCAACACAGGTATGGTCAGTGGTTTATTGCCAGTAATGGGGAGTCCACTGCCGTTCTTTAGCTACGGTGGTACGGCGATGCTGACTCAAGGCATCTGTTTTGGCGTGATCATGTCGCTGTGTTATTCCAAGTACCGAAACACCTAAACGCTAGTCACAATAGAAAAGACAACAACACGATCAAAAAAGGCTTCCCTCGGGGAAGCCTTTTTTACAACTGGAGAACCGAATTACAGTTCGCCGTTGTGGTATACCTGTTGAACGTCGTCACAGTCATCTAGAAGGTCTAGGAACTTCTGGAATTTCTCTGCATCTTCACCCGCTACTGGCGTGTGAGTTTGCGGAACGAATGTGATTTCTTCAACGTCGATCACGAGATCTGGGAATGCTGCGTTAAGTGCAGTTTTCGTTTTGAAGAACTCTGTATGAGGAGCAAATACAGTGATCACGCCGTCTTCTAGTTCAACGTCAGTAACATCAACGTCGTCCATCATTAGCGTTTCAAGAATGACTTCATCATCTTCGCCTTTGAACTGGAATACTGCTTGGTGATCGAACATGTGAGAAACTGAACCTTCAACACCGATCTTCGCGCCTGTTTTAACGAAACATTGGCGAACGTCTTGGAAAGTACGGTTACCGTTGTCTGTTAGACAGTCAACAATCACACTTGTGCCGCCAGGGCCAAAACCTTCGTAACGTGCTGGTGCGTAATCTTCACCGCCACCGCCGTTCGCTTTATCGATCGCTTTATCGATAACGTGTGCAGGTACTTGGTCTCTTTTCGCTTTACTGATCAGGTGCTTCAGAGACAAGTTCATGTCTGGATCACCGCCACCGTTTTTAGCGCACATGTAAATTTCTTTACCGTATTTGGAATAAACTTTAATTTTTGCGCCTGCAGTTTTCGCCATAGAGGCTTTGCGCACTTCAAAACTTCTTCCCATCGGGATGTCTCTCTAAATTCAAATTTAATGCGAAGGATTTTAGCAAAAAGCGAAACTTTTTCCATTTCGCCCTGCAAAGGAATGGGGAGGTCACCTCTTCCGCCGCGGTAATTTCATTTACCGCCACGATTCGCTTTACGCGACACCCATTACTCGTTTGTACTTATCGACTGCCTGTTGAAAAAACACTTTTTCGCCAGCGTCGTTAATCTTAGACAATTGTTCTTCTATCGCCTCAGGACCAGATTTGGCCTCTTTGAGTTTCCAAACTAAAAACGACGCTTGTTTATCAAGTTCGATTTTATTTTTCTCGTCAGGCGGTAACAAGGATAGATTGAACGACATTCACAGCCTCAAGGTACTTTAAATACTAGCCGCGCACTATAACATACAGAATTACCATTTAAGAATAGAAACGCGCTTATCTTGATCAATTTCAAGTTGCTTCTTTAGGTTTATCCCGAGTTTGCAGCTCTTGTGGTAAGTGCTGCTCAAAAATTTGCTGCAACCGCTCCTTCGTCACAGGCTTAGAGACAAATTCATTCATTCCGACATCAAAACAACGTTTTTGGTCTTCTTTGATGACATTCGCACTCAAAGCAATGATTGGCACTTGTTTGCCCCATTCGCTCATCTGTCTAATATTTTCTGTGGCAATAAAGCCATCCATGACGGGCATCTGACAGTCCATGAGAATGAGATCAAAATGGTTTGCTTCGCATAGTTCTAACGCTTCTTCACCGTGCTCAGCCACACTGACTTGCATACCCAATTTTTCCAACATGATGCGTACAACTTTCTGATTCACAGCCGTATCTTCGACCACTAGTATCCAAGGTTTACTTTCATCTCTTGGGGAGGAAGGCACGCTCTGCGTTTTACTTTCTCCGTTCGGAAAATCGAGAATATTGGGAGTGTTGGGCGTGCTCGGAGAGATAGGCTTATCACTGACGACAATCAAAGGAATGGTGAACTCAAAACAACTACCAAGTCCGGGCTCACTCGTGAGACGAATTTGCCCTCCCATCACTTCAACTAACTTCGCACAAATGGCTAATCCTAATCCAGTGCCGCCATATTTACGTGTGGTGCTGCCATCTGCTTGCTGAAACTTCTCAAACACCGCTTGCTGGTTTTCTTTGGCGATACCGATCCCAGAGTCCACAACTCGAAAGTGCACTTGTGCGAGCTTATCTTCTTTGCTCACAAGGGAAACCATTAGTTTCACGTGGCCTCGTTCTGTAAATTTCACGGCGTTGCTGAGTAAGTTACTCAAGACTTGCTTCAGTCGGCCAACGTCCCCTTCCACCTCAGACGGCAGTTGCGGATCAATATCGCACACTAACTGTAAATGTTTTTGCTGTGCTTTTACTGTGTGCAAGCTGCCTACTTCATTAAGCAACTGCAGCAGATTGTAGGTCGCCGCTTCGAGTTCGATCTTACCCGCTTCAATCTTGGAGAAATCAAGAATATCATCGATGATCACCATTAGTGAGCCGGATGAACTGTTGATGATGTCGACATATTCGTGCTGCTGATCATCTAACTTAGTATCACCGAGTAATGATGCAACTCCAATGATACCGTTCATCGGCGTACGTATTTCGTGACTCATTGTGGCAAGGAATTCACTCTTCTTGCGATTGGCCACTTCGGCTTTTTCACGTGCGTCTTCAATTTCACTTTGGTGTTCACGAACTCGTTCAACGCTTCGATTATATTTGTGTTCTAGTAACCCTACTTCATCAAAGAACCAACGCTGAGGCAGTTGCAATTTGCTTGGCACATGCCCGCCACTGAAATCGCTCACCGCTCCAGAGAGTAATTGCAATGGTTTCACCATCAAACGAAAGGTAACCCAAAGCACCCCAAGAATGAGCAAGAAGATCTTGATCGCCTCGGCGATCACAAGGAAAAAGAAAGTTTGCCATAATCCTTGGTAGATCGGACTCAGATCCGATTGCACCGTAACCTCTGCAAGATCATAAGTTTTGACGCCCATGTCATACTGTAATGGCCACTGGCGCTTGATACTGTCGGATCCTAATGGCGATCCTAATTCCACGATCACTTCATCCGGCGTAGCAATGAGTAAATAGTCGACCGAAGGTAAACGCATCGCCCCTTCAGCCTGTGTCAATAATAGCTCTCGATCTTCCACCCATAAGCTGGCAGAAAAACCAGACAAGTAGCTGGTTTCAACCTGCTTCAACTCCATATCTAAACGAGCAAGGTCATCATTGAAATCACGATACAAACTCAAAGAAGAGATAATCACGGTAAAGATAAAACTCAACGCAAAAATCGCCAACATAAGCTGGTTGCCGATGCTAAACCGACGTTGAGTTCGCTCTTTTTTTTCCATATGAAATCACTCCCTTAATCTTGCGCTACTATAAATATAGTCTGGTCACGACAATAATCGAGGTTAGGATGAAAGGACTCTTACGGACATTGGGCTTTAGTTTCATAGCCCTAAGCACGCACAGTATGGCAAGTGAAGTGAACTACTACGTGATTTCTGAACAAGCCAGACCATTTCAAATAGAACAACAGGGTGAACAGCATTCCGGAATTGTGACGGATATCGTCAGTGAAATTTTTGCCGAGTCCAATTATGAAGTGAAATACCATACTTATCCGTTTAAACGCATGATCTCCGTTTTGGAAGCGGGCGGAGAAGAGAATTGGGTGACTTACGGCAGCCCAAACTGGGGCAAGGTACAATCAGAAAATTTGTCAGAGCAACCTATTTACACTGTAAAACATGTATTGGTTTCCAGCAGTAAAGCACCATTTAAATTCAGCGATATGGAGCACATGCAAGGCCGCTCAATCGTACTTCTACTCGGCTTTGATTACCCAAACCTCAGCCCGTTTTTTGATAACGGCACCGTGAATGAAATGCGCGTCAAAGATTACGATGCAGCGTATCGAGTTCTGCAAAGAACCCCTGGCGATACCGCATTTGTTGAAATGGAATCGCGGGTGGTATACAACATCAAACGTTTAGAGCTTCCGATGAGCGATTTCCAGATCCAATCTTTTAGTAATGTGATCCCAGATTACTCTATCTATCTAGCCTTCTCTCCGAACATTAAGCCGGAAGTACAGAGCTTCATCAATAAGCGCCTAGCAGAGCTCAAAAGTTCGGGGCAAATCGACAACATCATCAAAAAATACATCTAACCACTCATACCTAACCAATCATGAAAAAACCGCCAGCTTCGATAAGCTGGCGGTTTCATTTTTATATCTTCTCTGTGATTAATCTTGTTCGAGCGCTTAATCTTGTTCGACAAATTTGGGATCGAACATGTGGCCGAGCTTATTGGCTTTGGTTTGTAAGTAGTGTTGGTTGTTTGGGTTATTGCCCTCTTGCAGTGGCACTCTTTCTATCACGTTGATGTTCACCTTCGTCAGCGCTGCAAGCTTACGTGGATTGTTGGTCATCAAACGTACTTCATCGATTCCAAGATGCTCCAGCATCCCTTTGCAAAACGCGTAGTCACGCATATCTGCGGCAAAGCCAAGACGCTCATTGGCTTCGACCGTGTCTGCGCCTTCGTCTTGCAAGTGATACGCACGAATCTTGTTGATTAAGCCAATCCCCCTACCCTCTTGGCGCAGATAAAGCAGCACACCGCAGCCTTCTTCGACAATGTTTTGCAATGCACGGTTAAGTTGGAAGCCGCAATCACAACGCGTACTAAAGAGTGCATCACCAGTTAAACATTCAGAATGAAGGCGAATCAGCGGGGCTTTACTGTTGGCCGGATCACCATAAACCAATGCTAAGTGCTCTTTGCCTGTGGCGCTCTCGATAAAACCGTACATTACAAACGTGCCCCACTGAGTCGGTAATTTGGCTCTATCAATAAACCTCACCAAGCTGCTGGGCTCGATATGTTTTAATTCAGCACGCACGTTCATCAGAATCTCCCCTAAATGATTTTGACCAGAGCCATCTCCCCCATCTCCCCAAAAACCATCTTTGTGTGAGTGCTCTGTTAGACAGGCATTACCCGTTTTCATCAGTTGCTTGGCTAATTGAGGGTTTTGCAAAAACTTCTCACGCACAACAAACGCCATCACTGAGAGTTTGTCGTCATCCCAGTCTTCACGCACGAAGTGTTGATATTGACGACTGAGGGCGAAAGCTTCATCAGGCGTCTTCGCTGATTGGATTTTACTTTGCAGTTTGAGGTCGTTGAACTTTTGGGCTTGGTAATAGTGTTCGCTGGTGGGCCAAGATTGAGCTGAGACTTGAATCGGGGCATGACAGAAATTAGAAAGAAAGCCGTGAGATTCATCGGGCTCATAGAAAAGGATCTGATCAACCATAATCGTACTCCTGACGTTGCTGTTTTAATAGTCAACAAAAAGCATATTGCTATTGATATAATCTTTAGTAACGCTGAAGGAGAAAGTCAAACAATTGGTTGTAAAACAAAAAATGAAAAGGGCAGTCTTATGGCTACCCCATGATTGGTATTACCGTAGTGCGAGAATTAGTGAATCAAGCCAAGTTCCCTTGCTTCTTCGATGCTCAAACCGCTTTCACGGATTTCACGAAGTGCTTCAATGCGTCGTCTTGCTTCTGCTGACTTCACGATTTTCTCAGGTCTCACAACGGATTCTTCTTCTGGGAGTTCCCATTTGTGAGCGATGTTGCTCATCTCTTCATGGTCGATAGAATTAATGGACATATTTCCTCCGAACACACCATGTTTTCGATGGGTAATCTATAGCAAACCCCCAATGCAGAGGTAAGAAAAACAGTGGGGAAATGTGACCCCTCCCGACCTTTCATCAACTCGTTAATAGATTCATCATTTAGTTTTTGCAAACCACAGTATTAGCGATTAAATTTGAAGAATTCCCCCTACGAAAAGTGAGCTGATCCAGCTCTCATTTTTCCCGTGATTCTTCACACTTCTATAACCGAAAAAATTCTTTTTATTACACTCAACTTTCGAGTCACTTCACTTATTAGACGGTTCTGTCTTTCGTAAAACTCGCACACCTGATAATGATAATAATTATCTTTTGTATTGGTAAGGTGTTTTTATGAGTGACATAAACCTGATTCAGGCATACCACTCTGATCCGGTCATCCAGATCAGAGACTTATGTGTGGACTACATCACCGATCACGGCGACTTTAACGCAGTGAAATCGGTAAGCTTCGATATTGGCAAAGGCGAGATATTTGGCCTCGCTGGTGAGTCTGGCTGTGGTAAAAGTACCATTGCTTTCTCTATCAACCGTTTACACAAGCCGCCAGCGTTTATCTCAGGAGGCCAAATTCTATTTGAAGGCAAAGATATTCTGAGTCTATCCGACAGTGAGTTAAACACACTGCGTTGGAGCGAGATTGCGATGGTGTTCCAAAGTGCCATGAACTCCCTCAATCCAGTATTAACCATTCAGGAGCAATTTGCCGACGTACTGCGCCATCACAAAGGCATGACCAATGAACAAGCCAAGGACCGCGCAGAAAAGTTGCTCGACTTGGTCAACATTCCCCGCGATCGACTTGGCGAGTACCCACACCAGTTCTCCGGGGGCATGCGCCAACGTTTGGTGATTGCCATCGCCCTTTCTCTCAACCCAAAGATGATCATCATGGATGAGCCAACCACAGCGCTTGATGTCGTGGTACAGCGTGAAATCTTACAGCAAATCTATCAACTACGTGATGAGTTCGGTTTCTCTGTGCTGTTTATCACTCACGATTTGGCACTCATGAGCCAGTTGTGCGATCGCATAGCCATCATGCGTCACGGTAAGATTGTCGAAGTAAACAGTTCATACGAAATTCGCAATAACCCTCAGCATTCTTACACTCAAAAACTATGGGCTTCATTCCCGAATATCCACGACGTGCATAAAGAGTCAGCCACTGAAGGAGCGTTATCATGAGCGAACCAATCATCCAAATGAAAAACGTGATCAAAGAATTTAAAGTCGGTGGTGGTTTCGCGAAAGAAGAAACCTTCCGTGCGCTTCAAGGCGTGAGCTTTGACCTTTATGCAGGCAAAACTCTCGCGCTGGTTGGCGAATCAGGTTGCGGTAAAAGCACCTGTGCGCGATTAATTACCAAGGTGTATCCGGCCAGCGATGGTGAAATCCTTTTTAATGGAAAAAACATCAACGATATTACCGCTCGTGCAGAAATTCAGGACTATCGCAGCAAGGTACAAATGGTGTTCCAGGACCCATTTGGCTCTTTGAACCCAACCCACACGATTCGTCATCACCTGACTCGCCCGCTTAAGATTCATAAGCAAGTTAAAAGCGACAAAGAGATCCCGAGCAAACTACTCGAATTCTTGGAGCTAGTGGAGCTACCAGAAGAAACATTAAACAAGTTCCCACATGAACTGAGTGGTGGACAACGTCAGCGCGTTAACTTGGCGCGCGCATTGGCAGTAGGCTCCCAAATCATTCTTGCCGATGAACCAACATCAATGTTGGATGTTTCAATTCGTCTGGGCGTATTAAACCTGATGCAGCGCATGAAACAAGACTTGGGCATCGGTTTCTTGTACATCACCCACGATCTGGCAACCGCTCATTACATCGCCGAAGAAACCGCCGTGATGTATAAGGGCCAGATTGTTGAGTGGGGTGACACGCAAGCGATCTTGAAAAATCCGCAGCATCCATACACTAAGTTATTGATCTCTGCGGTACCAGATCCTGATCTGCCATTTGGCAATCTCGTGGAAAGTGAACCAAACTATTCAGTAAATGCAGATGAGATCCGAAACCGCAGCAGTATTGTGGTAGAAGACTTTGATCAAATTGGACCAAACCACTTTGTAAAACAATGGACTAAGGCAGCTTAATGGACTTGAATACTTGGCAAGATCTTATTTCGGATTGGTACGAAAACCGGAAGCATGATCAAGTTGAAAGATTGGAAGCGATCCTGTATCAGGCACCGGAATCAGTGTTTGGTCCTGAATTGACTGACGAGCAGAGCAAAGCGATCGCTTGTTGGCTCGATGGCTGCTTAAGAGTATTTCAATATGCCAGGTATCAAAACCATCAAAAAGCCTATCAGACCTTGCAATACACGAGTGCCAAGCTCGAACAAGCTGCATGTCAACCAATGACAGACATTCTGATTAAAGATTGGAGCTTAAAACGCTTACAACATTTAACGGTATTAGCGTTGGAATTTTGCAATCAGCAACAAGATCAAAGCGAATGGCAACAACAAGCGAATTGCTTGATAGAGTCGCATGTAGCGTTGATGCGATCGTTGAATTGGAATGAATCAAGGAAGCATGATCAAGGCTTACGTCATTAATTCGGAAGAATGATCAAGGTGTTGATGACTATAAATTAGGTTTTGAGCGGAATTTTAGATAAAAAAAAGCGAGTTTCTTGAGGAGAAACTCGCGAAGTCTATTCAGAATGAATGTAACAATATGAGCCAATCTATTAATCATCAGAAAGGACAAAAGGTTGTCTATTCGGGATAAATCTTAGTCCGCCATCCGCTCATCAATGTCAGTGATTTGTAAGAGTTAAGTCTGATTTCCATCAGTGCAATTCATTGTTACATTCTGAATCAATTGGTTATGCTTATTACTTAAAAATCATCGACCCAACACATGTTAAATGGCCATTTCATCAAGTGCTCTGAATACCATCTCGTCCATGTGCCCATCAAAAATCTGACGACATACCTTCCGACGAACGGCCAAGCCCGCAATCAAACGTTCAATGGTCAAATGCTTTATATCATTTTGGCTGTTGAACAGCTCCACCGTCTTACTCAGTGTCTCGTATGGCAGAGGAGCATCCCCTACTCTCAAGAAATCAAGCTTCTCAATGAAGTCAGAACACTCTTCTTTGATTGAGGCATACGAATGCCCTGTCATAGCTGACAAAGCCGTTACACTGCGTTCTAGAGCCTCTGGAGAGGTATATTTGGATAGAGTAATGGTGATCTCGTCAGCATTGATCTCAACCAAGTGCTTTTTCTGCTTAACTCGGCGGCCTAAATTGCCACGAGGGGACGGTGCTTTACGCTGAATAGGCTCAAATTCGCCATCTATGATGCCTGAGAGCTCGTCTAGCTGCTGCCTTGTCACCATCTCATTGCGAAGTGGATTTGGCAGTGTAGGCGCCATATTGCGCTTACCAGCGTTGGTTGTACGTGCTCGTGAGTAACGTAAGACCTCTTCGACATCACATTTGATGTCGATTTGGTAATCCATCACCTTACCGTTCTCGATCATCGTTTCGATCGTTAGGTGATAGCCCCAAAGATTGACGACAAAAAGATCTTCCGTCCCCTTGCCGTCTGACAAACGCTTCAACTCGCGGATCAAATCCATTGAGAATCGGCGCCATTCGATATTACGTGCTAATTTCTGGTTTAACTCGCTCAACAGCATGCAATCAGTATGCTTGCGTACTAGGCGACTACGGAAGAATGAGTACATCTGGAATACCAGCGTATGCTGCTTCAGAATTTCTGGCGGGAATAGGAAGAAGTAATCACGAGTGAGCAATTCTTCGTAGAACGAAGGCTCCCAAACCAAGATGTAAAGATTAGGTTTGATTCGAATCTCACCATCCAGACCTTCTGTAGGCGCTTCTTCCGAGGCAGTAATGGTTCGAGCGATAAACCGGAAACGATCACTCTTAAACCCTTCAGGCATGTTCTCACTCAGCCAACGGCCAGTCAGTTCATGCAACTGGAAATCGGTAAATTCAATACGATCAATACTGTCACGAATAGAATCTCGAGCAGGCCCACTGTCTTTTTTGCCACGCAAAGACAGAATATCGGTAATGTACAACGGCGTCTTGTTAGGGACATGCGCTGCATCCATGTGGTACTGATCTTTGTGATGATCATGGTATTGAACTGTAAGCGTAAACAACGCAAACAAGGTCATCAGATCATCAACGGTCATGATGTTTTTAGAAGATCGCGTTTCAATCACGGCTTTGGTGCCAGAGATCGATACCATCGATTTCTGATAACTCTTACGAGTACGAGGTGGTGCGAGGGCTTGGTCAATGATCCCTGCCCAATTGGTCGGTGATACGATGAATTGATCCGCTTCATCTTTCATCATTGGAGGTGTGTTAAGACCGTGCTCATTGAGCAAGCGTTTGTTCACTTGTGTTTGTGCTAACGCTTTGGAACGCTTTTGCTTCTCGCTTTGACGAACCTTTTCTGTCACCAGGCTGGTGGCTCCCAATGCCGAAATTAATTGGTTCGGGTTTACGAACTTATGCAGCATGGTTTTACCAGCAAGGCCTTCTTCAAAACGGACTGGTGTTTGCGTAAATAAACCAATATTCACCGCTGCTCGTAAACGTTGCTGTAATGCAGCACGCGTAAGTTGACCGTCGGTAGCACCAACAATTTCTGTTGTTGAAACTAATCCATCTTTGCTGCTGAATCCACGCAGTGAAATAAGATTAAGCAGTTCTAAGATGCTTTTGGTTACCCCTTTGAAATGTTGGTATTGTTCTACCCAATCTGCAGAAGATTCGTGTACCTCAAAAAGGTGCCCATCCTTATGGCTTCTTGGCGCTTTAATCAGAATTTTTTCATCAGCCGTCATTTTAGATCCAGATCACACTAGCCGTAGTTTCGCTATGGTTCCGAAGAATAAAGAAAAACAGATCATAAATAAAGAAAAAATCTTTGTTTTTTAAATAACTGATCTTTTTGATTAATCTGATCTTAATTGATTATATGATCTAATGATCTGGACATTTTTAGCGTCGTAAGTAGCTGTTTAACTTAGATATTTTCAATCGCCATTTCGGAACTATGATCATGTAACTATCGAAAGTATGATCATCGAAAGTCAGAAAGCATGATCACAACTCTCCGTAAGCATGATCATTAAGTTTATGAAAAGATGATCAAAATAGGGCTGAAACGATGATCATGATGTTTATACAACTTATCCACAGAAGCTAGGGCTTCACTTGGAAAACTCATCGTGTGTTATTGCTTACTTGTCTTCATATTAACGTCGGATCGATGATCAAGAGAGAAGATTTTCATCGTTCTGCTCTCAATATCGCGCGGAAATTATTCAATTGATGAAAACTCCACCATTTTGGTTGAATCTCGCTACTTAACAGGGCTTAAGATGAAATCAACGGAAGCATGATCATGATTGTCTTGTCTACATTTTACATGATGCTTTAATTCATCGTTCCGGCTTTTACGCTCTGGTTTTCTCTCTATCCCCCAGTCTATCTACATTCTTCCGTAAATTAGAGGGAAAAATACATGCTTCCGTGTTAAAAACGTTCTTGATCATTTTTCCGATAAATTGATCTGATTGAAAAATTAGCCCGATATGTAAATAGAAGCATGGTTTCCTTGATCATGCTTTCAGTTTTGATGCTTACCTCGGAAGAATGATCATGTACAGTCCTTGATCATTCTTCCAATAGAAACCTCATTCCCTACAAAAAATAGCACTGGACGCATGATCAAGGGTTAGTTGGGAAGAACTCTTTTGACTTAAAGCCACATAAACACTCCAATACCTGATTGATCTCACAGTGCCCGTAATTTAGGGCTGTTTTATAATCGTTCCGAGATAAATGCTAGATTTACATTGTAAATACGTGACGATGTAACATTTTTAATTTCATCGAGTTTGAATCTCTTTATTGGCAAGTATTTGATTAAATTTTGTGATGTTTTCATGGGAGAATCATAAAATTGGCGTTTGTGAGTGTTTTTTATGTGATGGTTATTCAAAATGTTTGTTCACCTTTTTGTTGTTTTAGAATGCTAGTGCTGTACAATTAAAATCAGATATCCTTCCAACGGAATTTGGCATGAAAAGAGAAAAAACGATTGAAAATCTCCAGGAGTTAGCGGAACTGACGCAGCAGGTTCAAGCTGACCGTATTGAGATTGTTTTGGAAGAGCGAAGTGACAATTACTTCCCACCAATGTCTAAAGCGATGATGGAAACCCGCTCTGGTTTAACTCGTCGTAAGCTGGATGAAGCTATTGGTAAAATGGAGGCAGACGGCCATCAATTTACTAAGAATAATGCTAACCATTATTCAATCACTTTAGATGAAGCGCACATGCTAATGGACGCGGCAGAAGTGCCAAAATTCCATGAGCGTAAAAAGAATTCAGAAAATAAACCGTGGATTATCAACGTACAGAACCAAAAGGGTGGTACGGGTAAATCAATGACTGCGGTTCATTTGGCTGCATGCCTAGCACTAAACTTAGATAATCGTTACCGCATTTGTTTGATTGACCTTGACCCTCAAGGTTCATTACGTTTGTTCTTAAATCCACAAATCAGTGTGGCAGAACATGACAACATTTACTCTGCGGTTGATATCATGCTTGGTAACGTGCCAGATGGTGTGGAAATCGATCGAGAATTCCTACATAAGAACGTACTGCTACCGACGCAATACCCGAACTTGAAGTCGATTTCTGCTTTCCCAGAAGACGCAATGTTCAACGCAGAAGCATGGCAAACACTCTCTGAAGACCCATCGCTAGACATCGTTCGTCTGTTGAAAGAGCAGTTGATTGACAAGATTGCGAATGACTTCGACGTGATTATGATTGATACCGGTCCACACGTTGACCCGCTAGTATGGAACGCAATGTACGCATCAAATGCGCTATTGATTCCTTGTGCAGCGAAGCGTCTTGACTGGGCTTCAACAGTAAACTTCTTCCAACACCTTCCAACGGTTTATGAGATGTTCCCAGAAGATTGGAACGGTCTTGAGTTTGTTCGTCTGATGCCAACCATGTTCGAAGACGACAACAAGAAGCAAGTTTCTGTTCTAACTGAAATGAACTATCTTCTAGGTGACCAAGTTATGATGGCCACTATTCCTCGTAGTCGTGCATTCGAAACGTGTGCTGACACCTACAGCACAGTGTTTGATTTGACCGTAGGCGACTTCGAAGGTGGTAAGAAAACGCTCGCTACTGCACAAGATGCGGTACATAAGAGTGCACTAGAACTAGAGCGCGTACTGCACTCTAACTGGCCGTCATTGAATCAGGGGTAATGAATAAATGGCATTGAAAACGTCTGAATTAAACGCGAAATTATTTGGTAAAACCAATAAGCGTCGTGTTGCGACACCTCAAGAAGCGCAAACGGCGGCAAAAGACAAAGCACAAACTATCGAACTTGCTGTCGCAGGCGAGAACACCGTTCAGTTTGAATTGGTCCGCATTCCTGCGGATAAAGTGGCGACAGACACTAGCGTATTTGCAGAGAACGCTCGTGAGCAATCTTTCCTAAACGAACACGCTTTATCGGATGTGTTGGTGACGTTGAAAGAACGTGGTCAACAATATCCAGCGGTTGGTCGTCGCACTGAAGATGGCAAGATTGAAGTATTGGACGGTAGCCGCCGTCGTATGTCTTGTATCTTAGCAGGACAGGATTTCTTGGTTTACGTTGGTGACGGCATCAACACGGACCACGCGAAATTCCTTTCTGATGTTGCAAACGCGCACAAGCCACTGTCTCTATACGAAAAAGGTAAAGAGATGCAGGCGAAGCTTGAAAGTGGCGAAGCTGAAGACCAAAAAGCACTAGCAAAAATGTTCCAGTGCAGTGAAGCATTGGTGAGTGGCGCATTAAAAGCTGCGGCACTTCCGCTTGAACTTCTGCAAGCTTACCCGAATGTTGGTGATTTAGGTCGTCCAACGATTGTTAAGCTGCATAAGCAGTTCTCGACATTGAACGGCGAACAACAACAAAACTTGTTGGATAAGTGTCGTACGTCGGAAGGTTATTTGTGGCAGCGCAGTACAGCTCAAGGTGTGGCTCGTCTTACTAAAGAAGTGACAGAGAGCATTGAAAGTTGGATTGCAGAACTTGCACCAGCGAAGCCAGCTAAGAAAGCGGAAAAAGTTGATCTAGTTAAAGGTCGTGCAAGCTACAGCCGTAAAGGTAACAACCTTGCTCTTAACTTGAAGAAAGTTGACGACAGCTTGATGGAAGAAATTCTTGCTTTCGTTGAGAGCAAAATGAAGTAAAACTCTCCTTGTTTGAAACCGCCTTCGGGCGGTTTTTTTATGTCTGCAATTTGGCAAAGTCTCCATGAATCGAGATGTGATAATATGGCGTCAGTTTAATGCTTGGATATACGTAATGCTCGCACAACCTGAATTCCTTTCTCAGCTTCAGCTCCAATCTTACAAAGCCTTTCAACGCAACGGCGCAGTGATTTATGGTGATGCCGATTGGCAAAACACCTTGATTGCCGACTTTCATCAAAAGCAACAAAATCAAACGTGGTTCTGTGTTGGGGATTGGCAACTAGAAAATGCCCTCTGCATAAATGCAAAGCAAGGCAATATGTTGCTCGGTCGTGAATGTGACGTGCTGCTGTTTGACGCGAGAAAAGAGTTTGACGCCAACAGTTTTACCTCGGCTCTTGGTGCGCTCGTCGGCGGTGGTCTATTGATTGTGGTTGCCAATAAAGACCAAGATGCGGATGAAGCGGAACTGTGGCTGCAAACGCAATGGCAACAACTCACCGTTATTGAGGAGAATTCACCATTACCTCAATTACCAGACTTCATCCAAGCGGAAAAAGCACAACAGTATAGTGAGCAAGCTGAAGCGGTTTCTTTTATCGAAAAAGTGGTGACAGGGCATCGCAAACGTCCTTTAGTATTAACCGCCGATCGTGGTCGAGGAAAAACCAGTGCGTTAGGTATTGCATGTGTGCATCTTCTAGAGCAAAAGCCATTACGAATTCTCGTCACAGCGCCAAGCATCAAAGCTGTTGAACCTGTTTATCAGCACTCGCTCAGATTGCTATCAACAGCAGAGCGCGTTAAGAAAGACCGATTAGAAGCGGGGCAGGGTTACATTCAGTTCATCGCACCGGATGAATTACTCTCTAATTTACCTGAGTGTGATTTGTTATTGGTTGATGAAGCCGCCGCGATTCCGGTTCCTATGCTTAAGCAGATTACTGAGCAATATCATCGTCTCGTGTTCTCAACCACCATTCATGGTTATGAAGGTTGTGGCCGTGGCTTCACGCTTAAGTTTGTTGATTGGCTACAAAAGCAAAGACCTGGAATGAAGCTTTGTCATCTTCAACAACCCATTCGATGGGCAGTAAATGACAACTTGGAATCTTGGTTGTACCAAGCATTTTTACTGGATGCAGAACTCACTCCGAGTCAACCTGCCGAGCTTGGCGATATTTCATTAATCAACCTCCGTAAGTCAGCGTTGATTTCTAATCCTTCCGTATTGAAAACGTGCTTCGCGTTACTTGTGAATGCGCATTATCAAACCTCGCCAAATGATTTGCTGCATCTTCTGCAAGATGCACATTGCCAGATCTACGTAGCCCAGAATAACAATGAAATTGTCGGGGTGATGTTAACGGTAGAGGAGGGTAATCTCGGTTCGAACCTCGTTAAAGATATTCAGCTTGGGAAACGTCGTCCGAAAGGTCATCTGACGCCAGTGACTATTATCAATCAACTTGGTTACGCCGATGTGGGTGCGCTTTCTACTTTGCGAGTCATGCGAATTGCGGTTCATCCAGATTTGCAAGGGCAGGGTATTGGCCAACAAATGTTAAAGCAGTTGGAACAAACTACGCCGCCTCATATCTCTTATTTGTCCACCAGCTTTGGTGCAACAGAAGAACTGATTACGTTTTGGAACCAATCTGGTTTTGAATCCATTCGTCTTGGAAGTATGCGAGATGCGGCAAGTGGGTGTTACTCATTGTTGATGGTTCGTCAGTGTGGCTCACAACAAGCTTGGATAAACGAAGCCAAATCGCTATTCGAAGAACTGTTGCCCTTGAGTGCGGCGTCTACTTATCCCAAGTTAGAGCCAAGTTTGCTTCGTGCGTTATTGCCAGCCTCGGTATCTACTTGCCAGTCCCATTTAACGAAGTGCACTTTAATCGAGTGTTATGCTCAAGGTGGGAACAACTTTGAATCGGTCTCTGTTTGGATTCAGCAATGGTTACTGCAATGTGGTTTGGCTGATGTGTCTGACTTGATGGTCAGTAAATTATTCTTAAACAAAGACTGGAGTGCGTGCGCTAAGCAATATGGCTTGCCGGGACGTAAGCAAGTTGAAGCGCAGATAAGAAAAGAGCTACAAGTTTTGATTGCTAAATTTACAGTGTAAACGGAGCAAGCAATTTACACTGTAAAAGTGGTTAACGGGAGGAGAGGGTTTACACTGTAAATCCTCTCCTTTTTTGTTTGCCATCTTAACCACGGTTTTCGGTTGGGATGTAAAGCCAATCTCGATTTACACTGTAAACACAAGTTGTGTGCAATGAGCTATCTGTGAAGTGAGCTCAATAATAAACTTCCCTTAAAGTCAGATTACCCATTAGGAATGCTTCACCATCTATTCAAATAAAGATCGTGATGCTTTGGTTATGAAGAGACAGTTCCGCCCAAAAATGAATCCTAACGTAATTTAGAAATTCTGTGCCTGTCTGCCTCAACCTCAGAAAAAGCGGGGCTTCCTTTAGTGATGTGAGCCTGATTCTGAGAAGTGAGAGGTTTGTTCAGAAAATGAATTTGGTTAGACTGAATTGGGTGATGGGTAGTAGATGGATTGGTTATGTGGAAGATATGCCTTGAATGGTCGGAAGACAAAACGAGGATTTTAGCTCGCCTACCGGGAGATATTGAACTCGGAGGTGAGCTAAATCTGAAGGAGTTACCTGAGCAACTTGAAGCAATGAATGCCAGTCAGGCGTTCGTTGATGACGTTGAAGTGGTTCGATTCGTTAACTGTGCTCGTGAGCGTAAAGCAGAAGCATACGAAGGTATTGTCGTTGCGCAGATTAAGAATGCTCAGGTAGAAGTTGAACTGTCGAACAACGACATGCTCGCGAGCATGAAGATTGTAGGTGCTTATGGTGGCCGTGGTTTGCGTGGCCCTGAAATCGTTCAAGCACTTGCTCATGCGAGAGTATCGAAAGGCATTAATAAGTTGGCGCTTAAAAAAGTAATGGTCGTCAGCAATCAACTCAAACCCGGAGAAACCTTCACTCAACCAGTCGCCGTTGGTAAACAACCAGTCAAAGGTAAAGACGCCATCTTTACGCCTCTCGTTAAAGACATCACCAAACGTATCCTCAAACCAAAAGAAGGCCAAACCACTAGCGACAAAATTGATTTACGAAACTTAGGTGAAACCATTGCCGTGGACGTGGGTGATGAGGTCATGCGTCGAACACCTGCTACCAAGGGCGTTCCGGGTTTTACTGTGCAAGGTCGCGTGATTCCTCCTCAAGCAGGCAAAGACAGCCCTATCAAACCGGGTAAAGGAACCGAAATCAGCAAAGCCGACCCTAACCTTCTGCTCGCTTCTGTGTCTGGTACGCCACTCATCAAAGATAAAACCATCGAAGTTGATAGCGCTCTGTGTTTAAACAGTGTGGGTGTGAACACAGGACACGTAAAGTTTAAAGGCAACGTCATCATTGGCGGCAACATTGAATCTGGCATGATCGTCAAAGCGACCGGCTCTATTACCGTTGGTGGCTTTATTGAATCCGCGGACGTTCAAGCTGAAGGCGACATCCAAGTCGCGAAAGGCATTATTGGCCACACAGTGAGTGATGGTCAGCCGAAAAGCTGCCACGTTCGAACCAAAACATCGATTCGTGCCAGTTACGCCCAGTATTGTGAATTGCAGTCTGGCGAGGATATAGAGCTGGCTGTGCACAGTATGAATAACGACATTGTGTGTGGACGTAATCTGACGGTACTTGATGCTAGCGGTAAAAACGGCACTTTAAGCGGTGGTGATGCCAAAGTCGGAAGCAAGGTGCTTTGCTCGCAACTTGGTGTAGAAGGCGATACCGCAACGAAAGTCGAGGCTTTTGCTCGTTACGCCTTGTACAAAGAGCGCATTGCCAGCTTAAAAGAAGAATACAAATCGGCCCAAGAAGGCACGATGGATGTGATTCGTAAGGAACTTGAATTTAAGAAACGCCCCAAAGCTGAGCGTACCGATGAAGAGCAAGCTCAAATCGAAGTAATGAAAGCGCAAAACAATGCTCGCCTTGAAGAAGTTAAACAGAAGCTAGAACACACTGAGCAGGAGTTTGAAGTCTCGCTGGAAGAGAATATCGTCGAAGCCAAAGATCGCGTGTTTACGCGCGTTACAGTGCAATTTGGAGACGAACAGGTGACAACCAAACGCACCCATGGCGGTTGTGTGTTTAGCTTTAACCAATACGAAATCAAAGTGGCGGCAAATTTTGAGGAAGAAGACGTCGTCGCGATTTAACTCTTTAATCGGAAGAATGAAAAAGCCCGTGTCTGAACTGACCCCCAATAGTT
>NZ_MDAW01000124.1:0-15521 GCF_002875385.1 Vibrio sp. 10N.222.52.B12
ACTTGTGATCAAGAGACAGGCTCGTGGCGGGGTTTGGTAGATCACTAGAAAAAGATATTTATGCCAGTTTAAAGGTCGCGACTTGTGAGTTGAGGTCTTCTGCTTGCGATTTCAATTCAGAAGATTGAGTCATCGACTCTTCCGCACCAACGACCAATTGATCCGTGACATCTTTTATCGAAGTTACGTTCTGCGTGATTTCGTTGGTCACGTGAGTTTGTTCTTCTGCGGCTGTCGCGATTTGTGTTGCCATATCGCTGATCATCGCAACTGCGGAATTAATCTCGTCCAGTGCTTGAGAAGCGCGGTCGGCATCTTCTACCGAACCTATTGCCAGCTCAGAGCTGCGTTCCATCAAAGTAACAGCACGCTGAGTTGTGCGCTGAAGCGTTTCGATGGTTGATTTGATCTCTTCTGTTGATGTATGAGTGCGTTGCGATAGAACACGCACTTCATCCGCAACCACAGCAAAACCACGGCCCTGTTCACCCGCGCGAGCGGCTTCAATCGCGGCGTTCAATGCTAGTAGGTTAGTCTGCTCTGCGATGTCACGAATGGTCGATAGCACGGTATTGATGTCTTGAGCGTGTTGGTTTAGTTCACTGATCACGCCGCTGGCTTGGTTTACTTCCGAAGACAGGTTGTTGATCGAGTCTTTGGTGTTCACTACCAACGCATGACCGTTTTGTGTGCTCATTGAAGAATCTTGCGCTACTTTGGCGGTTTGCTCTGCATGAGAAGCAATCTCCTGTGTTGCAGATGCCATTTCAGTCACGGCCGTAGCCACAAGAGTGATTTCTTGTTGCTGGTGGTTGAGCTCTTCAACTGATTGATTTGCACGTTTGGTGCTTAACTCGGATTGTTGGTTTAGTTCTTCAGCTTGATGGCGAATATGGCCGATGAGTTTCTGGAGGCTTTCAACGAATTGGTTGAAGTTTTCTGCGAGCTCACCCACCTCATCGCGGTTTTCCACTATGATACGTTGAGTTAAGTCACCACTACCGTTGGCGATTTGCGATAGTGCATTAGATACGTTGTAAAGCGGACGGAATAGGATGTTACACAGCAGGTTAAACAAAGCCACGCAGATGATCACCACGATAGTCGTCGCGATGATTTGGCCCCAAACTGCGTCGTAAAGTGGGGCAACTAAAGAGTCATTATCCAGAACCGTGACCGTTGTTAGCTTAGTGCCGTCAATGGCTTTCGCGTAAACCACGAAGTCTTTGCCGTTGATGGATACGGTACGATCTTGACCGGAATTTGCTGCCGTTGTGATATCGCTGTTGTTCAGCCCCAATTTGCTAACAGGTTGGTTAAGTAGCTTGCTGTCATTGTGGGTGAAGATATTGCCTTGGTCATTGGCGATAAACATGTAACCTTCACCTGGCAGAATCACTTGATTAAGGCTGTTCAGAATATCACCGATTTCTACATCAGCACCAAGGACTGAGGTTTGACCGTGTAGCTGTATGGCTTTACCAAGAGAAACTACGTTTGCCCCTGTTGCTGCTGCAACCGTTGGGTTATCCATAAAGACTTTAGAAGGGTTTGCGATTGCGTTGGTGTACCAACCCCATTGACGAGGGTCGTCGTTACCCGGTGGAAGGGCAACACCGTTCGCGTTGTCTTGAGAGCCGTCTGGATACGCAAGGAAGACGTTATCAAACTTGGCAGAGTCGCGAACTTGTTTGAGGTGCGTCACGATAGCCGATTTCTCTGCGTCTTGTGACAATGATGTAAGCGCTCGTTCTTTGGATAGGATCCAATCACTCACATATTGGTTATAAGATGCGCTTGTACTTTCTAAACGTTGCGCGACTTCAACATCCAGTCGCTGCAAAGAATCACGAAAAGACAGCCCCTCTACCAACACTCCCCCGAGGATGATGGCAGCACTGGCAGATATCGCCAGTTTGTTTTTCAAAGATAAATTCTTAAGCATAAAATTTTGATTGGCTCGTTATATTTATAAAAAGTGGTGTTGCACGGGCCATTATATTTTAGTGGTCAAAATAAATTTCGATCTATGTCGCGTATTTGAGCCATATCGGTGTTTATAAAGAATTAATCTTTAATGCTATTTACTTTTTTGGACTAACTTGTTTATTAGCAAAGCGTTATCTAAGTCTTTGTAAATGATTCTTATTTTTATAAAGTGTGATCGAAGTCTTACTATTCGGGCGTATATTTCATATTAAATATCAAGCATATGACGTGATCGATATATTGCCTCAATTAATCATTGTTAGGGACGATAGTTATGCGTAGCACGTTGTTAATTCCCGCATTATTGCTGTCAGGGTGCGCTCTGACGCCCCAATCTACACCTCTTCAAACTGACCCTAATTGGGTTGTTGACCAACTTCCCAATGGGATGAAATACCACATTTACCCAACTCAAGATGAAGAAGTTTCGGTACGTTTGATGATGAACGTTGGCTCATTCCAAGAAGAAGCCAATCAAAAAGGCTATGCACACTTTATTGAGCACATGGCGTTCAACGGCAGTACCCATTTTTCTGGTAATGATGTAGTGAAGTTGTTTGAAGCTTCTGGTGGCAGTTTTGGTGCAGATATCAATGCCACAACGACCTATCAACAGACGACCTATAAGTTGGATTTGGCTAACCCTGAAAAGCTTGATGATGCGCTAACTTGGATGCGCGACATCAGTGATGGTATTCAGTTTGATCCAACACAAGTGGAGAAAGAGAAAGGCGTCATTTTAGGTGAGTGGCGACGTTCTCGTCCCGATGATAAATCCCTATCTTTTAACGCGTACCAAGCTTCAATTGAAGGCACGCCTTACGCAGAGCACGACCCTATTGGTACACGTAGTTCTATAGAAAACACAACTTCGCCTGCACTCAAAACGTTTTATGACAAATGGTATCAACCACAATACGCAGAGCTTATCGTGACGGGTAATGTGGATGCAGAATCACTGACTAAGATTATTGAGAGTAAGTTTTCTAACTGGGATAGTACATCCGATGCTGTTGTTGAAAAACGTCGTGACATCCGAGCAAAAAATGCAGACCGTATTTTGCCAAGTAGTCAGATGGAGTCGCCGAGTTTGCATTTGATTATCGACCGAGATTCGGTGAGTCGTCAAACCATGCAAGATCAACATAAAGCATGGCAAGATGAAATCAGTGCTCAACTTATTCAACAACGCCTACTTAGTGTTTTGAATGATGCTGCGGAGTCATTTCAATACGCGTACGCACAACCATACTCTTCAAACTATCACCGCATGATGTCTGCTGGTGTTTCATTTGCACCAGAGCGCCGAGAGAAAATCCAGCAAATCTTCATGAACACATTGACGTCCTTGCGTGACTATGGTGTTACTCAACAAGAACTCGACGGGATCATGTCGGGTTGGTATGGGGAGCTGGCTAATCTCGATTCTGATTGGTCGAAACGCAAACCAGCAGGCTATGCAGAAGCGCGTGTATTCCAACTAGAACAAGATTCAGTGAGCCAATCCAAAGCAGGCTATGAATTGAGCTTGTCGACGTTTGTTAAGAGCAATACGCTAACCCATGCGAATGAAGCGTTGGAGGCTCTTCTTTCTCAGCCAGCAAGTTTTGTTGTCGGCTTAGGTAAAACAGAAAATAAAGCTCAGTTCGCTGGAGAATTTGCCCTGTTGAGTGCCGCTTACGCACAAGCGGGGGAAAAGCCTTTGAACATGTACGCGAAAGCCGATGGTTTTGTTCAGCCAAAGAAAGAAGGCACTATTGTAAGTACTCGTGAAGATGCGGGTGGTTTCCAAGTGTATACCTTGTCAAACGGTGTGGATGTTTGGTTCCAAAAGGATGATAAAGCAGCCAATCGAGCTTATGTTTACTTCGTCAGCCAAGGTGGTAAAGCCGCGTTAGATAAGCCACTGTATCCTGCGTTTGACGTGGCAACGATGGCAGCAGCTCGTAGTGGTTTGGGTGATTTTTCTGGTTCTGAACTCGACAGTTATTTACGTAAAAACGATATCTCGTTGTTCCCTATTTTAGGACCAACTAACCATGGCATAGAGGTCATTACTCCGAAAGCGCATTTGGCGAGTGCGTTAAATGGTTTGTACAACATTGCCACTGATATCAAAGTGGATGAACGCCAACTAGAAGCGGTGAAACGAGAGTTTCTTCAGCAGCGCCGTGCCTTTTTTGAGTCGTCGATGGGGAAATGGATTAAAGCGGCGAACGAAAACTCGTACTTACCAAACAGTCGCCATCGTTTGTTACCAAGTGATGGTGTAAAGGATGTGACACCTGAGCAGGTTCAAGCGGTACATGATGCTTTGTTCAACTACAATCGCGGTTTTAAAATGGTCATTGTGGCGGATGTTGAACCAGAACAAATTACCCCATTGTTGCGTAAATACGTCGCCTCTATTGATATGCAGGTAGGGGAACCGGTGGATTACTCGATTGAGTTCAACCCAAATGCATTAAGCCGAACGGTGATGGAAGAAGGTAACGAACCGTCATCGATGTATTTATTACGTCTAACCAATCAGCACGAGTCGCCAAGAACTGGGCATGACATGATTGTGGAAGACATGCTTCAACGTATTGCGGCTGCGCGTGTTACAGAGCAATTACGTGAAGATGCAAGCTTGGATTACAGCCCGAGTATTTATCCAATCACACAAGATCGTGAAATGGTGTCCGACTGGTTCTTGGAATCTCAAATCGATCCTAAAGACGTTAGCAAAATGGATGCGCAGTTAGATAAGGTTTTTGATGAACTGGCGAAAAATATCACTCAAAAAGAGGTTGATACCGCAGCTAAACAACTTGCGGTTGCAATGAAGGATTTGGATGATAATCCGGGCCAACGTAGCTGGGCTTACACACGCTATCTTGTTCATGGATATGGTTTAAACACATTGCTTGATGTAGATAAAGCGGCTCAGAGTGTGACGTTAGAAGAAGTAAAAGCCAAAGCGAAAGAGGCATTTGGCATCAAAGCTAAGCGAACAACGATTATTCTAAATCCAAAATCGTAATCATCTACAAGGGCGACGTGTGAGTCGCCCTTTTTCTGTCTCGCTTTGCCAATTCCTTGCGCGATTTAGCCACATTGGCAGGGCTTTGTTTCGCCTTTCTTTATTTGTTGTTTGTAAGTTTTTATCGCTTGTTTACGTTCTTCGTCTAAATCTGCGCGGCGCACAATCACTTTCATGCCTGATTGAGGCTTTACCTTACACGCGTAAAGAGGTGTGCCATTAACTTCTACTTTGCAAGCATGGCAGCAACCGTGTTTACGCTTGTTCTTTAGGCAGGGCGCAGCGATATTCACTTTGACCTTGCGGGCTGTTTCTACCAAGTTCTGATCATCTGGTGAAATCGCGATTTGATGGTTATCAATCTCTATGATTGCAGGTTTGAAGGTAAACATAATCTCTTAAAATTCAGTAAAACAATAACTAAGACGACAGAGGCCGAAAAAGACGACGCATTTCCTTATTTTTTGTTCGGTTCCTTGCGATGCACTTCTAATGCTGTTTTTGTGAAGGAAAGTCGCACATTAATAATAGGCAGGAAACCATATGGTATCGCTTGAGTCTGACCTTACTCCTGATTGAAGTAAATAAAGGTTCCCCCAATGAAACGCTACTTATTGTCGACAATTTTACTCCTAAGCAGTGCCAATGTATTTGCAGAAGCGGCACCCACTCAACCTGTAGCGCCAAAACCATTTGGTTTAGAAAGCATTACTGCTGATCAGCAAGCTAAGATTGAAGAAATTCAGCTTAACTTAAGCAGTACGCTGACTCAGGAGCAATCGCCACAAGATATCCAAGAAAGTGCGAAGCAGTTTGAGAAGTTAGTAAAAGCGTCATCGTTTGACGAAGCAAAAGCAAAAGCGCTGCTTGAACGAGCTAACAAGACACAAATCGATGTCCAGCTTGCAAAACTAAAAGCACAAAACGACATTTACAACGTTCTGACTGATGAGCAGAAGTCGACGTTAGAAAAGCGCCAACAAGAACAAATTAAAAAGTTTGAATCGATGAAGCAGCAAGCTCAGTAATCGAACGATTTTAATTGTCTAATTGATTAAAAAGACACCTGATTAATAGGTGTCTTTTTTCTTGTCATTCAAAAATGAAAGGGACCTTTCCCACTCCTTAAATTAACGGTTATGAGCGGTGCTTTAAGGTCATCAAAACGTAACAAATTTAATGAGACTTATTGTGATCTTGGTTCAGTAAAAAAATCCTAATGATAACTAGATCACAAAACGAAGGCTTATCTAACGGGTGAGCACCGTTCTTATCACCAAGCAAACCGCCATCTTTCTGAGTAAAAAGTCAATATAGTTATAAGTCTAGATAAATTATCAAGTTAAGAGATGTATTTACCGAACAGATCAGCACTGTCGGAAGGTCAATTCAGCTTGATATAGTCCAGAGGATTTTGTGCAGGGGATTGGGCTCAACCAATCATTGCCTGCCCTGCACCATAGCATGAGAAAAATACGCTCAAACACGGGTTAATAAGCATTGGGTAATAACTGACGAACACTCATCCTTATTACTTATGGTTGTTTGAACTATATTTTAATTATTAATAATTATAACGCAATGGAAGGTATGTTTATGAGTACCGTACAGGCAATCAGTGACAAGCGCCTTGTAAAAAAAGCAGAGAAATACCTCAAGAGTCATCATGATGAAGTGTATTGGCTAATTTGGAGAATAGGTATTGAAACAGGGCTACGAATTACCGATATCACCAAGTTGGGTTACGATAATATCAATTTCGAATCCGGAGAAGTGGTTGTGATTGAGAGTAAAGGCACGCTAGCCCGACAAGCCAGAGCGAGGCATAAAGTCTTAAAAAGTGTCAAAAATGAGTTGCTTAACTACTACAAGCGTGATCACACAAAACTGCTTTCTGTTTACGTATGTGACTATCGACACATCACTGATCTTGTTCCTCGCTGCTGGAAAGATAGCGTCCAAACACGATTAGAAGAAGCAACCAAAAGTGCGCCAGTGAAAAAAAGAGTGGCTTATCTCAGTCCGCGAACATTAACGGCATTAAAAAAGCGACAAAGAGTATGGCAAGGTCGAGACAGCGGATTCATCTTTTCAAGAGCGACACTGGGCAGTAATCGTGCAAAAAGACAGCGAGGTGTCATTTCTCGACAAGCGTGCTGGCGGGTATTCTCATGCTTATCTTGTTGTATCGATGAGCTTCGCCAACACAAGATTGGTTGTCACAGCCTGCGTAAAATCTTTGCACGTCACCTTTATCATTCAAGTGATATGGATATTGGCCTTGTTGCTACTATCATCGGTCATCAATCTGTTGCGACAACATTGAGGTACATTGGCATATCTGATGAAGATACAAGAAGGGCGCAATTGCGGCTGTTTGACTACTTTTTCGCATAGCCAATAACAACACAGTTCATATTCTCAATGACTGAGGAAGCGACCGCGACCTCACGTTTTCTAATGTCTTGAATTCCTAGCGCTGATTATTTGCGTCTTTTTTCTGCATCCATTTGTGGCTGAAATGCACGGTGAGTCATCGGTTTCTTGATAGGGTTGGTCAGGTAAAGGCTGAATCTATCGATATCAACGTAGTTGTTCTTTACCATTGAATCAAAATGCCGTTTTTGTACATTTCTCTTTATTTTTTAATGGCATAGCATCAAATAACTCGAGACAAATTCTACAACCTATCCTCCTCAAACATACAGAGCATGTCCGTATTGCTTAACTTTTTTATGCCTATTTAACCTCTTGATTCATAAGTCAATTAAGCAGTGCAGGAGAACAGAAGATGAAATCGAACTTTTCTCATCACCTTCGAATGACACGAAAGAGAAGAGGTTGGTCTCAGAGAGAGTTAGTTGAGCGCTTGCACGATCTTTCCTTCTCTTTGTTTTCTGGGCTTGATGTGAATGCACTTTCTCGTTGGGAAAGCGAGAAGATACAACCGACACCTGAACGAATGGTTCAAATATTTAGAGCTCTCAGAATCAGTGTAGATGAACTTAAGGTTTGTGGCTTTCCGAACAAACCTCAACTGATGAAGAGATTTGAGCGCTTTCGAAGAGGAAATTTTGGACTGATTGAACTTCCCCAAAGGCAGGGGAGGTGGCGGCGTTTAAAAGAAAAAGGCAGTGGTTATAAGTTTCTTAGAAGTCTATGTTCCGTTGAGGAGTATGAACCGTTTGTGACAGGTAGGGAGCGAACGGAGCAGTGGTCTGTTACTGGGTGCTATTTAGCATCAGTCACATATCGAATTGAAGGCGATACTTTCATTCTTCTCCACTCTGAAAGCTTAACTTACAGTGCGTTGCTGTCGACGATTGAGCGTTTGATTGAGCTATTGTACGAAAGTGAGGCAAAATTTTTTTGGATCGTCGCGGCTGAAAGAAAAGCGGCAAAGAAAGCTCGAGTCCTTCAGCTTGAAGAGGTTGGCTTGTGTTCGAATATATATTCTGGAACGTCAGATTATGTATTAGGCGAGTTGTTGACTATTCGCTCTTGGAGCTCCTCAAATAACACTTAATTTTCACGAATTGTACGTCGAGTCATCGTTATCTTCGGAAAAACGTTTAATTGGATGAATGTAAATTGGAACAGGTAAATAACATATAGGCTCATAACAAGAATGCATTATTTCTTGATGAAAAGGAGCGAATAATTTAGGGAGAATTAATGATTTAGAACTTAATAACATTCACGCTAACCAAAAATCATAATGTTTGTGAAACGATACAAACATATCGAGTTGGAAATAAAATGTTTCCATCCACACATTTATTAAAAACTAAATTGCAACGATAAGAAGTCATCACTTCTTGTCTGCATTTATTCGCTAAAAATACACGGGATTTAAAAATGAAAGCTAAATTCATTCGCTCATCAATCGCAGCTACTTTTCTTTTTGGACTGATGTCTGCAACCCCTGCTTTGGCAGAAAACACGACCAACGTTTACTTCAAAGGTGAAATCGTAGAATCAGCATGTGGTCTATCACCAGACAGCATCGATCAGACAATCCAACTTGGTCAACAGCCAACGCATATCTTTAAAGCAAAAGGTGACCGCTCTACACCAGTGCCTTTCCAAGTGAAGCTGACGGATTGTGATACGACTGTAGCAACAAAAGCGGAATTCACATTCGATTCTAACCCAGACACCACAGGCGACCTATTTAGCGTTGAAGGCGGTGCAACGGGCGTTGGCGTACGTATCCTCCACGATGGTAACCCAATCGACAACGGTGACGTAGCAGCAAGCAACGTAATCGTAGACGGCACAAACATCGCGTCTTTCTCTGCAGCGTATGAAGCAAACGTAGACGTAACAGCAACACCTGTTACAGCGGGTGTTGCAGAATCTTGGGCGCTACTACGCGTAACGTACCCATAAGCAGTTGCCGAGAGAGCTTTGGCTGTTTAGCCAAAGCTCTCGTTCTAATAAAAAACACTGGTTGATAAAATGCGTCGTCATTTACTCGGTTTAATAATTGTACTTTCCTTTCCTTCTTTTTCTTACGCGACCAGCTTCAATGATTATTTTATAAGAAGTAAAAATAGTGTCGATTTAAGCAAATTCTCGAATGCGAACTTTGTGGAAGACGGTAAATATGAGCTAGAGGTTTATATTAATGGGGAGTTCTTAACCAAAGAAAATATTGTATTTAATAACAATAAACCCTGCATTTCTGATGTATTAATGGACAGCCTTCCTCTTAGCGAGCATGGTTATAAAGTCTACAAAGAAAACGCGATCTCAGTTGATGGTGGTGTGTGTTATCAGTTTGAAGATGTCGGCTACACCAAAGTCACGTCCGATCTCGGTAAAGCACGTTTAGACATCACGACGCCGCAAGAATACATCGCCAACGAGTACAAATATGGTTTTGTGCCTGATCGTTTATGGGACGATGGCATCGCCGCGCTCTATCTGGATTACAACGTTAACTATTTTTCCAGCCAACAAGACGATGAAAACGGTTGGAATGACGATCTATCCACCTATGGCATTGTTGGGCTAAATGCCGGAGCGTTTCGCTTTCGAGCAAATTACCAAGCATCTAACAACTACTCGGGTGACTTTACTTCATTGTATGGCTACGCGCCGATCCGCAGTATTAAATCGAAATTGACGTTCGGTAATACCCAGTTTGGCTCGGACGTGTACGACTCGTTCCAAATGACGGGTGTTCGCCTGCAAAGCGATGACCAAATGTTGCCATCTAACTTGCGTGGATACTCGCCAGTGGTCTCTGGCACGGTCAATACCAATGCGGTGATCACCATTCGCCAGCAAGGTAACGTACTTAAAGTGGTGAATGTGAATGCGGGGCCGTATCTGATTGATGACCTAGCACAAGCGTCTCAAGGTACGTTGGATGTTGAGGTCAAACAAGCCGACGGGACGATTCAACGTTACCAAGTGAACGGTGCAGATGTGCTGTACCTAACTCGACCTAATCACGTGCGTTATAGCGTTTCCGCGGGCGTACCGGACAGTGATGCTTATGAGCACACACCAGAGTTTTTTTCCGCCGAAGCGTCCTATGGTGTCAACAACTACCTGTCGTTGTTCTCTGCAACGCTGCTCTCTGAAGATTACCAATCTTACACTTTCGGTAGTGGTATCAACCTGAATTACTTCGGGGCGGCTTCATTCGATATTTCTTCTGCACAGGCGAAATTAGGCGACGACACGGATGCCTCTGGCTTGTCTTATGGCTTTACTTACAACAACACGCTGACCGACTTTGGCTTGGGTTTACGTGTGGCGGGCTACCGATTTTCGGAAGAGCAATATTACGAATTTGATGAGTATTTGAAGTCTTATGATGACCGTACTTCTTCCATCGTCTATGCCGCGAACAACAACCGCAAAGATGAAAAGTACATTGCACTAACCCAGAGTTTCGGCTCGACCAGTGCGTATTTGTCTTACACCTCAAACAACTATTGGGACAATCGCCGCGACAGTTCTCGTTACGACGTCAATATTTCGCATCCGTTGAAGATCAACGGGATCGATCTCTACTTTACGATGAACCTGTACAAGTCGAACGACTCATACATCAGTTACGACTACGAGTCGGGCATTAATGAATACTCGCCAAGCATTGACGAAAAAGGCTGGTCATTGGGGATCTCTATTCCTATCGGTGGCAGCAACACTGTCTCAGTTCAAACCAATTCACGCAGTGGTGACTACTCTCAAAACCTTGCCTACTCGGGATACAACAATGATGACGGTTCTAACTATCGCGTTGCTTACGATGTTTACGAGGGTGAATCCAACGGCGTAAGTGGCAACTACAATCGCGATTTCTCATTCATGTCGACGTCTGTTGGTGGCAGCTATAAAACCAACTCGTACAGCCAAGTAAACGCCAATGCGATGGGTACGGTGCTGCTTTCAAAACATGGCTTGGCATACAGCGCACTTAATTCGGGTACGTCGCGCATTCTTATCGACTCGAATGTACCGGACGTCACCATAAACGGTAGCAACAACGAAGAGACCAATGCGTTTGGCTTGGCGCTGATCAATGGCGTGACGCCTTATCAAAAGAGCTACAACACCATCGATTACAAATCACTACCTGACGATGTTGAGGTGCTTGGCAGCGTTAAGAGCATGGTGCTGACCGAAGGTGCGATTGGCTATCAAAAAATTAAGGCCCGCCAAGGCAGCAACTTCATGGCGCGCTTGCAAGGCGAACAAGACATTCCGTTTGGTGCATTGGTGTTTGACGACGAACTCAATCAAGAGATTGGCATTGTTGGGCAAGACTCGACGGCTTATCTGGTCGGCGTCAATCTCGATTCAAAAATCAGTGTGAGCTGGGGGGATAACCAAAGCTGCCACTTAATCATTGATGACTCAATTCTAAACAGTAAAGAAGTCATCCGTTCCGTTCATTGTGATAATTAATCAGTAGTTGAGAAGTTATGAAAAAATCAATTCTAGCCGTCATGTGTTGTTTGATGGTCTCGGCATCGGCGAATGCGGCATTGGCTTTAGACCGAACTCGTGTGGTTTATGAAGGTAACTCAAAGGTAGAGACCGTCAAAATAAAGAACCCCGCTGACATTCCATTCTTGGCGCAATCTTGGTTGACGGACATGGACGGAAAGGATGTAGAAGACAAATTCATCGTTGTTCCACCCGTGTTGAGAATCGAGAGTAAAGATTACGCCATGTTGCGCATCAAATCTTTGCCAACGGCTTCCCAACTGCCGCAAGACAGGGAAACGGCTTACTTCTTACATGTTCGCGAAGTGCCGCCTTCGGAGCATGACAAGCACGATGATGCTGTCGCAGAGACCGCCAGTGGCTCTATCCAAATCGCGATTGAATCGGTGATCAAATTTTTCTATCGACCTTCCAGTCTGGACAAGATTAAGCGCGTCGATAAAGCGGTGGCGAGCGCGACCAAAATTAAGCGCACGGGCAGCAATAAGATCTTGGTAGAAAACGGTTCGCCATTTTACGTGACTTACTCTGAATTGATGGTGGGGAAAGCGAAGAAAGACGCGACAGGTTTCACCCCTGTGATGCTTGCGCCGTTCACCAGTAGAACCTTGAAAGTAGAAAAAAGCGACCGATACACGTTAAGCCACATCAATGATTATGGTGCCACGGTGAGCAACACCTATTTCTGCAATTCAAAAAACATTTGCACAGCCAAAGACGAAAGTGAGGGGTAATGATGAGAGCGTTATTTCTAATACTTTGTGTGCTCGTTACGGGGCTCTCAATGGCTCCCAATGCGTGGGCGTTAGCCTGCTACAGCACAGAAGCCGGTGGGAGTTTTGGTGGGAGTGGTCCTGGCGGTGTAAGCAGTTTCTACATTGACCCTTCTGCATCGGTACCCATTGATGCGCCTGATGGGCAAGTGGTATGGCGTGGCCCGTCTCAAACGGTGAATGTTACTTGCTATAAAGATGCGACGAATTTCCCTCACCTGAAGGATTTCCCCGAACAAGTGTTCTTTTGGCCCGGTAAAACGGGTGATACCGTCGTCCCAAATATTCCCGGTATTAAGGTGGGGTTTCGATATGAAGGCCGAGATATTTATGGCGTAAAAACGGCGGTCGATGGCTTCAGGGTTCCTCAGTGTAGTGCTAGTGAAGACAACAACGCTTGTGAATCACGCACTAAAACATCCAAAACCATTACATACCAGCCCATCATTGTTACGGGGCCGGGGGACTTCTCTGGATATAGCGCGCCGGTCAACATTTTCCAGTTAGATGGGGAGTTAGGTTACAACGGGGCGTATGCGAACTACCGCAGCGTAATTCAGAACATGGACATTCTTAAGCCTTCTAAATGTTTGGTTGAGCTGGAGATCAAGAACAATAACATCGACTACGGGCGCATTGGTGTAGACGATATTGTACAAACCGAGCCTCGACCTCTCACTATTATCGTTCGCAACTTAAAGTACGGTGCCGATTGTCCATCCGTTAAGCTACGTGGCTATTTTGATAATGTTCGAGACCTCAACAACCGATCTTACGTCCCGGTGTTTGACGAAAGCGGCACGGAAATCAAATCCTATGGCATCAAGCTTTACACTCCGAGTGGTGAAGAAGTGCAACTTAATGAGCCTGTCGGTGATGGCTACGAAGTAGAGCAAGTCGGCTATGACCGTTACTTCGCCAAACTGGTGCCTTTCGACCCTGCCAACATTAAGAAAGGGAAGTTCGAGGGAATGGTGGTGTACACCGTTTCTTACTTATAGGGGAAGTCTTGTGAATTACAAACAAATGATTTTGTTCGCGATTTCTGTTTTTGTACTCTCCCCAGTTTTGGCACAAGAGGCTCAGCAAGTCGACGAACCCGAGAAAAGCGTTATCGATACTTTGGTATCCAATGGGTTGTATTTTCAAGTGGGAGGGGGACTCGCTCAGTTTAAAGACGATCCTTACAAGCACGACAACGACATCACCAGTTTGAAGTACAGCTTAGGTATCTCGACGCAGCCTTTTGATTATGAGTTAGGCTATCGCAGCTTATCGGACGGCAATGGTTTTGACATGAAAGGTTTGGACATTCTCGCCAAACACAAATGGTCACTGTGGCGCGATGGTGGTTTGTTTGCTGGTGTGGGTGGCTACATCTACAACGCCGACATGGACAAGCCTCAGTTGGATTCACCGACAGAAACTAGCGGCGTGGCACCGTACTTGTCGGTGGGCGGTTACTATGCTCTGAGTGAGTACATCGACGTCTCGTTGCAATTCGACAATCTGTTTAATGTCAGTGTGCTCGATCAGTACTACGACAAAAAAGACACCAAGCAGTTGCGTCAGGTGAACTTGTCTCTGGTGCTTCATCCGTGGTCGAGCAGCAGTTACGATCCGCAACCTATTGAGTACATAGAAGATGCGCCAGAAGAGCAAACCGTGATTCTAGCGGAGAACAGTCCAGTTTATAGCTATGACGATGCATCGCTCAACCCTGAGATGGAAGCTCAGTTGATGCAGTTGGCCACTCGAATTACTGAGTTGGAAAGCTATGAAGTGGTGGTGACAGGGGGGGCAGACAGTAAGCCTGCTTATCTGGAGTACAACAATCACTTAGCGAAAGAGCGAGCA
The DNA here is from genome assembly GCF_002875385.1 of Vibrio sp. 10N.222.52.B12. Lineage (NCBI taxonomy): Bacteria > Pseudomonadati > Pseudomonadota > Gammaproteobacteria > Vibrionales > Vibrionaceae > Vibrio > Vibrio sp. 10N.222.52.B12. The sequence continues at coordinate 14,614 of NZ_MDAW01000124.1, forward strand.
AAAGTCGTGGCAGATTTCTTGATTTTGCATAGCGTGAAAGCGGACAACATTCGTCTTGAGACGTCAGTCATTGAACAAGAATATCGCGAGCAAGCCGCGCGTAAAGTCGAAATTACGGTCAATGGAACCGAATTGGTTGTGCCAGAATAAGAGCTTTCTTCGTTTCTGACTGACAATAAAAATCCCTCGCCAATCGACGAGGGATTTTTGTATTCGTAGAGAGGAGGATACTCATCCCTTTTGAATGTCGAGATCAGTAACGATTAATCGTTCTTCTCTTTACCGTAAACGCGCACGCCCGCTTTAGAGCCTTCTGAGTTACCGTATACTTCGATGTTTTTCACACAGCGACGGTAACCGAAGTAACGCCAGTCGGTCATCTTGTCTTTCTTTAGATCACGGTGGAAGCGAATGGTTTTCTCGTCACCGTTTTGGAATCGCACAACGACCTTTCTTAGTTCTAGGTCTTTCTCTGCTTTCACTTTGATCGCATTGGTGTTGCGGCAAATCACCATTGGGATTTTTGCAGCTAGGTTACCGTGCTCAAGTAAGATAGTACGACCTAAAGTGAATTTATCGTCTGCGTGTGCAGGAGCGATAAGTGTTGTTGCAGCCAATGCTGCCGTGATAATAGCGGTATAAATTCTCATTTAAAAAATCACCAAAACACAGGAGCGCGAATCATAGTCGAGCTCAATAAAATTCAGCTAGCAATATTTTTCTTTGTGAATGAAATTTCACAGTCCGCTGACTTTGATTGCATAAATGTGAGAATTTATCAGCCGAGAGCAAAGGCAAGTAAGGGCGTTGTCGGTGATATGGCGCGTTTAAAACCGATCTCTTAAAGTGCTTTCGATGCCAATGGTTATCTGTATGGTCTGAGTACAAGAGGCTTTGTTGCGTAAATC